>JAEUQE010000499.1 GCA_016789785.1 Bryobacterales bacterium | reverse complement strand
CAGTGATTCTCCGCAAACTCGCGCGAACTGAGCAGCGCCCATACAAACTCGCGCAGCGCGGCATTGCGGTCACCGCGTTTCGCAATCAAATCCAGCATCTCCCGCGACTCTTCCGGCTCCGGGAAACGGGTCAGCGCGGCGAGGTAGAACTCCTCGACGATCTTCGCGTCCGTAGCGCCCGAGCTGAGCATACGCTCCAGCCGGCCGCCGTGAGCGCCTAACCGGTCGACGTAACTCGATCCGGCGAGGATGTGCAAGGCCTGACTCAGATTGGGCCTTGCGTTCCTCTCTGGTACCGCTCCACGGTTGGCCCGGCCGTAAAGTTCCAGAAAACGGGAATAAAATGTATCTGGATCCCGTAACTGCACCGCTCTGGTGCCGGGCGGCGCCTGCCCCACCGAAGAACCCCCGCCCACGGCTGTCGCGAACGTTTCCGGGATTCCAGTTACATCTGAAACGGCATCGAGCAGCACTTCGGCATCAAGCGATCGCGCGATCGGCCTTGAATAGTTCAGCACGTCCTGCCGGTTGGTATCGTTCGGATGATAAGAGAGCTGGTAAGTGCGGGATCGTGTAATGGTGCGCATCAGGTGGCGGAGGCGGTAGCCGTTTCCCGAGAAGTCTTTCGCCAAGGCGGCCAGCAACTCGGGATGCGCCGCGGGATTCGTGGACCGGAAATCATCCACCGGATCGACGATTCCTCGCGCAAAGAAATGGCCCCAGATGCGATTCACGGCCGCTTCGGCGAAGTAGGGGTGACTGGTCATCCAGCCTGCGAGGACCCGGCGCGGGTTCCCGTCCGGAGCCACGTGAGCCGGGGAGCGGTCGAGAAGTGCGGGCTTGACAGTGGCCTTCGTTCGCGGATGAAGTAACTCAATCGATCCGCCAACATCCTTCGAACTCAGGTCCATGTTTGTCGGATGGTCGAAAACCGCAGCGCCCACGCGGAAAAGCCGGGAAAAGAATGCGGCCATGCCCCAGAATTGATCCTGACTCCAATTTTCATAGGGATGATTGTGGCACTGCGCGCAATCCAATCGCCGCCCGAAAAAGACGCGGACCTCTTCAGCCATGACTTCGGCGGGGGGGCCGATCTGGTTGTAGGGCAGGAAATGACGGGAGGCCGGCTCGTATCCTTGCGAGGCGATTCGTTCCCGCGCCACCTGATCGTAGGGCAGGTCCCGCTCCACCCAATCGCGGATCCACTCCCAGTAACTCTGGCTCCACTTCGAAGAAAGCCCGTTGGTGAAGATCGCGACACGGAAGATATCTGCGAAACGCCAGGTCCAGTAGTCAACAAACTCGGGCGAAGCAATCAGGGCATCGATCAACTGATTGCGCTTGTTGGAATCACGGCTCGAGAGGAACTCCCGCACGCGCCGTGGCGGCGGCAGCGCGCCGGTGAGATCGAGGCACACCCGGCGGAGAAACTCCGAATCCGAGGATAGGGCGGACGGGAGGATCTGAAACCGTTCCAACTTGCGGAAGACGTGCTCATCAACAAAATTCGCGCGCGGCACGGCCGGATACTGCTTGAGGCGCGGCCCAATCACGCCCACAGTCGCGCTGGCCACAAGGCCGGCAGCCTTGACAAGAATCGCGGTCTCGCCGCGGGCCTTGGCGCGGATCACGCCTGCCTCGGAGACAGAGGCGACTTCCGGGTCGTTGATGGAGTACAACACCTGATGGGTGACGTCCTCGGTGTGGCCGTCGGCGTAGTGTCCAGTTACTAAGAGCTGACGGTGTTTTCCTTCAGAGAGGATGGCGAGAGCTGGCTCGAAGGTGAGCTTTGTAAGTGCGGGCGCGGACTGCGCGCCGGAGCCGAACGGCGCACCTGCGCGAATCCAGGAAAGCAAGAGCCGGTAGTCTTCCGAGTCCGGGTCGAGACGGCGCCCGCCCCCGTGCGGGACTTGCATCAGTGGCTTTGTAAGTAATAGGCTTTTCTCTGGATTTGCAAGGTCGATGCGAGGAATTCGGTTTCCTTTTATTTCATTCGTAAGTACTTGGTAAGTTCCTCCCTTGAGGATCCATTCGTGATCGTCTTCGGGATAGAGAGCGTTGGCCGAAAGCTTGAACCCGCCGCGGCCCTTCACTCCACCGTGGCAGGCGCTGCTGTTACATCCCCGCTTGGTGAGGATCGCACTTACCTCGCGCGAAAAGCTGACCGCCGGCGCCGCGGCCGCATTGCGGACCTGGAGGGAAGCCTGTGCCCGGCGGCCGTTCCAGGTGGCAGTGACGATGGCCGAACCAGCGGTGGACGCGGCAACGCGCGCCGGGCTCAGCCATGTGGCGACCGAGGGCTGCGTCAGCGACCACTGGGTCTCGGCGGTCACGTCACGCTCTACGCCATCCGGACTTGACAGTATCGCGACGAACTGCTGAGTGGCGCGGGCGCCGTCCAGCGTCACTTGGGATGGCAGCACCTTCAGAGTGCCGGGTGCAGGCGTTTGCGCGACCAGACCACCGGCCATTAGAAGAAGTTGAGCCAACCTTCTCATTTGTTCACCACCATCACTGGAATCGTCTTGCTCGCGATGATCTGGCCGAGCCGGCCGCCGGACAGCGGACGGACAAGGAGGCGGATATCGACAGGATTGGGGGTTGGAGGCGCATCGGAAGCAGCCGTGAGAACCACCGTGGTGCGCTCGGTCTTCGGGAGGAATCGCTCGCGCTTGCCGACAGGCTCAACTGGGTCGCGATCTTCCTCAAAGTCGGAGCCCGTGTGCGCCGTGACTCCGGCAGGCAGGTTCTCGGCTGTGATGGCGACGCCGCCGCGATAGTCCTCCTCGCGGTCGAACAGGACTCGCACGGTCTTCGCTTCTTCAGCGGCGAGATTCAGATGGTCCGTCGCGATGCGAACGTCACCGACGTGGGCGAGTTGAGGGCGAATCTGCACCCGGTACTCAAACGTTGGGCCTGCGTGATCGGCGGTCAGGTCGCGCACCTC
>JAEUQE010000498.1 GCA_016789785.1 Bryobacterales bacterium | reverse complement strand
ATGCGGCTGAACGGCTACCGGATCAAGGAGGCAATCGGCTACAATCAGCGTCTGGCGCCGGAGAGCATCACGTTGACGCGCTGCACGGACAATCAGTGGGCGTGCGTTTCGGCGCAAGGCGTGCTGACGCTGGGTTATACGTATGTTGCGAATGCCACAGGAGGCAACCTGGGTGGGCCGGACAACAATGGGAATGTGCGGCGGCAACAGATCACCGTGCCAGGGACCGGGGGATTTGTGGCGCAGCAGGGCTATGAGTACGACAAGTGGAACCGGGTGAAGAAGTACACCGAGCAGTACCTGGGCACGCCGGACATGGGCACGCCGGTTGAGACGGCCAAGGTGGAGGATTACTGTTACGACAAGCATGGCAACCGGGCGATGCTGTTTGCGAACGGGATGCCGGATTGGGTACCGAAGGTGTTAAGCTGCGACGCGGCATCGGTGAAGGCTATTTTCCCGGGCAACCGGTGGAACTCGGGCCACGACGCGGGGGGCGGCTTAGCGACGGACAGCCGGTTGTTTTTCCGCTACGACGCGGAGAACCGGCTGGCGAGGAGTTGGCCGGTGGGAACGACATCGTTGACGACGGTTTACGGTTATGATGGGGACGGGCGGCGAGTGTCGATGAGGACGGGGACATCGTCTCCAGTGGTGTTTGTGTACGACGCGAGCGGGCAATTGGCGGCAGAGTACGGAGGGAGCGGGACGACGGGAACGCAGTACCTGCACGTGGATCACCTTGGCTCGACGCGGGTGGTGACCGACGCGGCGGGCGGGGTAGCGAGGCGGATGGATTACACGCCGTTTGGGGTGGAGTTGACGCTGGCGGACAAGGCAGTAACGGGGTACCGGACGGCGGCGCTGGGGTATACGCCGGATTGGTTGACGCGGTTGAAGTTCACCGGCAAGGAAAGAGACTTCGAGACGGGGTTGGACTACTTCGGAGCGAGGTACATGTGGAGCGCACAGGGGCGGTTTACGAGTCCTGATGCACCGTTCGCTGATCAGTTCGCAGAGAACCCACAGAGTTGGAACCTCTACTCGTACACCCGCAACAACCCACTTCGCTTCATAGATGATGACGGGCGCGGGGCGAAGGAGTTCTTTTTCGGGATGACGAACGCTGTAAGCTCAAACGCTGGGGCGACACAGCGGGTCCGAAGTAGTCATCCGGACGTTAGATTGGGGCAGCGGCTCGGCGATGGGCTGTCGATAGTCGGCGGCTTCATTGAAATGGCAGGTGGTACGGCGATGACCGGCACGGGAGCTGGGGCATGCGGTACTGGTGTTCTTTGTGTTGCTGGCGCGCCAGCCATGGCCGTTGGTGTGACCGCTGCGGGGCATGGGGCGATGATGGCGGGTAACGGCTCGGCGAGCTTCATGAGCGGCTCGGATGACGCTCCGCAATCGTCGGGATCTGACGAGACGTTGACCCGATACGGAGACAAACCCGAGACGGTCGAGCGACTTGCCGAGCAGGCTGCTAAAGCTGAGGCTCACCCCAAAGTTGGTATTCACGGTGTCTCAACGACAACCCAACCCAAGCCCAATTTGCCTGGAGGCCAGGCCTCTAGATCAGCCGTTGAAGGCCAATTCAAGGTGCACAATACGCTTGGGAAGGGTCACAGGACCGTTGAGTTGCCAAAGCCGGTGACGCAGCAGATTGCAGATGCGTTCAATAAACTGTTCGGGTTCAACTGAGAAGGCGGTGTGCTTTGACCAAGAGTAGTCCGGTGGTGAAGGCAATCGTTACTGACTATTACGACGGAGCCTTGCAAGGGGCAGCCTCCCTCGCTTGCGATTTGCGCGTCTTTCGCTTTGATGCTGTGGCATGGGACATTGATTCCAACGTTCGAGTGTATGCTTTTGCACCAATCCAGGGGCCTGGCGACTCGATCTGGAATGAGTTAGAACAGGCTCTTCGGCCTCAACCACCAGAGTGGCCATTCTGGTACCCGTCGCTTCAAACTTCTGACGGAAGACCGGATGGGGCCGATGAGAAGGTCAAAGCGATCCTAGATCGAGCAGTCGGTTACGAGTCCATCTGGATGTCGGGTGGTCTTGAGGAATCTGGTAGCCCGCTCGTGGCACTGCCCGATGGGCTCGCAGGTGCTGCCGAGAAGACTCGACAAACCGGTGAGGTCGGCGCAGTGAAAGACTGGGCAGGCGCTTTCGAGGCGTCCGAGCTTTAGGCTATTGCAATGCGATGACATGAATTCCGCGTTATCGGAGAGTGCCGCCAAGAGCGGGGAGCCGGGTGCTGACCGGCCACTTCGGATAACACGACGAATCATGTAAGAGCCGGAGTCCGCTGTCCCGACCATCTGAGGGCGGCGTTCGGGCCGGTTCCATGGAGGCCGGAGCGAAGCCGCTGACGCGGCTGAAAAGTGAGGAGACACAATCACCCCTTGCAGGGTCTACGTATGTTGACAAAAAACGGCCCTTTTCTGTCAACGGCGTCTACATACGTCAACACCTTTGTTTTCAACGTCCGGGCCATTCCCCTATCTTGATGCCGGCAAGACAGTTGCCAGTTACTTGCTGCCGGTTGTCGGAGACGTGATCGATGTGGTGGGCTTGGTGCCGATGGCGCAGCCCCTGTTCTATCAACTTCAAGCGCGCCCAAGATGGTGGTTCGGGAGGTAGGTACGATGGATACCTGTCGTGTCTTCGTTGCCATTGTGCTGATCGCGGCGGTAGCGGGCTTGGTAAGCGGGTGCAGGCATGATGTTGACTACCTCCCGGCAGAACGTGCCGAGCGCAATGAGATCGTTTCGGCATTGGAGGTTTTCCGAAAGGATACAGGCAGATACCCCACTGTCCACGAAGGATTGGAGGCCCTATTGCGCGATCCGGGTGTTGAGGATTGGAGAGGGCCGTCGGCGCGTGTCAACGGGTTTGAGACACCTGGCATGGGAATTTAGTGACTAGCGTCCTCTGTCTTGGGGCCCTCCA
>JAEUQE010000497.1 GCA_016789785.1 Bryobacterales bacterium | reverse complement strand
TGATGGGACACAGTCGCGGTGGCGATGGCGTGCGTGCCGCATACTTCTTCAACCGCCGCGACGGCGGGCAGTTCGGCATCAAAGCCGTCTTCGAAGTCGGACCTGTTGACTTCGGCCGCATCGCCAGCCAGGCCCAGCCGTTGTTCAACGCGGACAACGTCGCATGGTCCGTGCTGCTGCCGGCTTGTGACCGCGACGTCTCCGACAATCAAGGCATGCGTGCCTATGACCGCACGCGCACCATCCCGGACACCAACAACAAGTCGCCGAAGTCGCAGATCTACATCCTCGGCACCAATCACAATCACTACAACTCGGAGTGGCTGCCCGAGGACACGCTGTTCCGCTGCATCGACTTCCCCGTGATCACGCAACGCCCGGATCAGGAGCAACTCAGCATGACCTACATGATGGGCTTCTTCCGCACCTATCTCGGCGGCGAGGACTTCAAGTACCTCTTCAGCGGCGATCGCAAGCCTCCGGCCAACATCATCACACCGGTGCTCACGGCCTACACCGAGAGCCCGAACGACATCCTGCTGGTCGACAACTTCTCCGACCCGAAATCTCCCGATACGAACTCGCTCGGGGGCGCAAACACCGTGGCCAATGTGGACATCAAACCGTGCACGGGCAACGAGTGCAACGAGCCGCCCCCCGGCAGCTACTTCCACGACCTTGCCATGTCGGTGGCCAAGATCGCGTGGCCGCAATCGGGAACGCCCGCCAGCACCGAAACGCCTCGGGTCACGATGCGCCTTGGGGAATCGGCCCGCGACGTTTCTTCCATGAACTGGCTGGCCGTTCGCGTGGCCTCGCAATTCAGCTTGAAGAACCGCGTGGCGGAGAGCCAGAATTTCTCGGTGCGGCTGATGGATGCCACCGGAGCGATGTCCAACGCGGTCGCACTGGCCGACTACCGCCAGATCCCCTATCCGACGGGGTCCTTCTTCCGTCTTTCGGTGTTGAATACGGTTCGCGTCCCGCTTGCTGATTTCCGCGGCGTGGATAAGAGCCGCGTCACCGCCGTCCAGTTGGTGTTCGACAAGACGCGCGAAGGCGCCATCTTCCTCACCGACGTTCATCTGAGCCCTCGATAAAGGAGACATGTCATGACACGAAAGCAATTTCTGGTCGCGATCACATCGGCCGTGGCGTGCGTTCCTGCCTTTGGCGGATTCCGCGGTTCACGCGTCAAGGTGCGCCGGTTGGCCAGACTCACCAATCAAGCGGAAAGCCAGAGCACCGGTGTGCTTGAGTTCACCGTCACCAGCGAAGAGGCCTTTCCGATTCGCGCCATTGATCCCGTGCTTCGCGTTGGACGCGAAGAGATCAGCGGCTACCGCTACGAAAACAGCAAGACGCTGGTGTTCAAGAGCATCGAGTCCGACACGTTGCAGGACGGGGCGCAGATGGTGCTGCAGTTCGGCAACGATGAGGACACGCGCACCGATCTTGGCCGTTTCCGCAGAGCCGAGATCTCGCAATAGTGCGGGCGGCACAGTAGTGCAGATGGGGGGAGTGACCGGTTCCTGACGGCGCCGGTTACTCCACGAGACTGGCTATCGCAACGTGCCGGATTGGCGGTGCAACCACCGCGACATGGCGATGTCGGCGGCGCGGACTTCCTCTTCTCTTCCGAAACGATCCGTCGCAATGCGGCGCAAGCAGCGAAGCGAAAGTTCGGCCGACTTGCGCCGTAGCGCCGCATCTTTCGAAGTGTCCACGATCTGCTTCAGCAGGTGATAGGCTCGCCATCGCTCCTCCTGCTCATCCTTCAGACGCCGCTCATTTTCGATGGCCAATTCGCGTTCGTCGCGAGTGAAGTGCGGGTCCTCCTGCGCCCCAAGAGCATAGCGCTGAAGACCGGTCCACAACATGTCATTGAAGTAGATGCGCTCCGAGTTCTCTTCCAGAAACTGAGCCATCCGGTACTTCGCCTGGTTCGCCGAGGCAGGATCCTCGGAACTCGATGCTTCGTGATGCAGCTTGTTGAGTACACGCATTCGCTGTGCCCGAGCCCTCGCCCCGATCGATTCATACACACTGGCTGACTCCTCGTATTGATCCGCGCGCGCAAGCCGGACGGCAAGACCGTACTTCACCATTCGGACTTCGGGGACCGTGGGATACCTATCGAGAAAAGCCCGCAGATCGTCAATACTCAGCTCTGTGTCGAGGAGCAGTGCGAGGTCCCATCCCGACGGCGCCCAGTAGATGGTGAAGTCGACGTTCCTCGTCGATTCTGCGAAGTTCCGGTAGTATTCCCGGCGTTTGGCCCGATCGGCAAGCCACAAAGCAAACCGCAACTGCTCCACGGGATTGCGCGTCTTCTGATACACGCCGCAGAGCCCGTAGGCCGCGGCGGCTCGTTGATCCGGAGTCGAGACCGGATTGGCGTGCAGGGCCAGCAGGGGCTGCTCGGCGCCAGCGTAGTCGCGGCTGAGGAAGTGCGAGGAACCGAGCATCCACTGGAAGTCGGGATCCTTGCGAAAGCTCGCGGTATCGGGCACTTTGGACGCGATGCGCAATGCGCCTTTCGGATCTCCCCCGCGCAGCGCCACGCGCATGCTCATCAGAGCGAGCAGCCGCGAACCGGAATCACTGCGGAACAGGTGGCTGTGCTTCTCTATGATCTTCAGAATGTGAGCGTGAGGGAGTGGCTCGTCCTCGGGCTCGGGGGCGCGTTCCCCAGCCCAGACCCGTATTGGATTGGTCAGAGTGTGGATCGCGAATGCGGCGTGCTGCGGTGTGTCGAAGTACTCTTCCAGGTGCTTCAGCAGATCCCGGGAGCCACGCTGGCCATGAACAAGCTTCAGCGAGGTGATGAGCACTTCGGTGCTGAGATTCGAATTCTTGCGGTGTAACTCATCCAGATAGATCTTCGTTGCTTTAGCGCTGTCGCCTTGCAGGTGGTAGATACGTGCCAGCCACCCTCGCGCCTCGCTGGCGAACTCCGGAGTGCGTGCCGT
>JAEUQE010000496.1 GCA_016789785.1 Bryobacterales bacterium | reverse complement strand
CTGCGCGACACACGTGGGTTCATCTCGACGATCACCATCTTGCCGGTCTTCGGATCGATGGCGAACTGCACGTTCGATCCGCCCGTGTCCACGCCAATCTCTCGCAGACACTTCAACGCTCCGTCGCGCATCATCTGATACTCGCGATCAGTCAGCGTCTGCGCCGGTGCGATGGTGATGGAATCGCCTGTGTGCACGCCCATCGGATCGAAGTTCTCAATCGAGCAGACGATGATCGCGTTGTCCGCCAGATCGCGCATTACCTCGAGTTCGTACTCTTTCCATCCGAGCACGCTCTCTTCGATCAACACTTCATGCACTGGTGACAAGTCCAGGCCGCGATCGAGAATATCGACGAGATCCTCGCGGTTGTAGGCAATGCCTCCGCCTGTTCCGCCGAGCGTGAAGCTCGGACGCAGGATCAGCGGGTACCCGATTCGCGACGCGAATGCAAGTCCGTCGTCGACGTTGTTCACCAACTGCGACTGCGGCGTCTCAAGTCCGATGGACCGCATTGCGTCTTTGAACAACAAGCGGTCTTCCGCTTTCTTGATCGAGTCGATCTTCGCGCCAATCAGTTCGACATTGTACTTGTCGAGCACGCCCGCTTCGGCAAGCGATACCGCGAGATTCAACCCGGTCTGTCCACCGACCGTTGATAGCAACGCGTCAGGCCGTTCCTTCCGGATCACTTCCTCGGCAAACTCGATGCTGAGCGGCTCAACATACGTGCGATCCGCAAGATTCGGATCCGTCATGATGGTGGCTGGATTTGAATTGATCAGCACCACTTCGTAGCCATCCGACCGTAGCGCCTTGCACGCTTGCGCGCCGGAATAATCGAACTCGCAGGCTTGCCCGATGATAATCGGCCCGGAACCCACGATCAGTATGCGATGGATGTCATTTCTTCTGGGCATCCCTGGTTATGACCTTTTGTTGTCGCGCATCAATGTAACGAAATCGTCGAAGAGGTATTGAGAATCGTGCGGCCCCGGCGCAGCCTCCGGGTGATACTGCACGCAGAACACCGGATGCTCGCGGTGACGCAAGCCCTCCACTGTGTGGTCGTTGAGGTTCACATGCGTCAGTTCCACTTTGCTGTCCTGGAGTGAATCCGCGTCCACCGCGAAGCCATGGTTCTGTGACGTAATCTCAACCTTGTTCGTGAGCTTGTTCAACACCGGATGATTGCCGCCGCGATGGCCGAACTTCAACTTGAATGTCTTGCCGCCGAGAGCAAGCCCGAGAATCTGATGTCCCAGGCAGATGCCAAACACCGGAGCCTTGCCAATCAACTTGCGCACCTGCGCGGCCTGAAACTCAAGCGGTTCCGGATCACCAGGCCCGTTCGAAAGGAAAACTCCATCCGGCTTCAGCGCAAGCACGTCTTCCGCGGCCGTGCCCGCGGGCACAACCGTCACATCGCAACCCACGTGCGCCAGTCTGCGGAGAATGTTGCGCTTGATTCCGAAGTCATACGCAACTACGTGGAACTCGCGCGTGGCGGCTTTCGGCAGACGTTCTGACGGCGAACAGGGCGCGACCGGCTCGTTCCAGCGATAGCTGCTCGCGGTGGTCACCTTCGTCGCGAGATCACGTCCCGTCATCGACGGCGATTTGCGCGCCATCTCCACCAACTGGTTCGCATCCACATCGCCGATGCCGATCACTCCGCGAAGCACACCGCCCGTGCGCAGCTTTCGCACGAGTTTGCGGGTGTCCACTTCAGCGATGACCGGCACGCCGTGCCGCGCGAGGAACTGATCCGCGGTCTCCGTGCTGCGCCAGTTGCTCGCAATGGAGGAGAACTCGCGTACCACCAGCCCTTCGATGAATGGGCGGGCCGATTCGCAGTCATCCGGATTCGCTCCGTAGTTGCCGATTTGCGGGTTCGTCAGACAGACAATCTGACCGGTGTATGAGGGGTCGGTGAATACTTCCTGATAGCCGGTAAGGGAGGTATTGAAAACAACTTCGCCGAAACGCCGTTCGCGCGCACCAAAACTGCGTCCCTCGAAGACAGTACCGTCTTCCAGGGCGAGCAAAGCATGATCCAAGGTGATTGCTCCTCTGGGAAGGTGTAATCCCTATTTCAACACGCCGGGAGGTGCGTCTTCAACCACGGCGTCTTCCACCTTCACGCCGATTAGTCCGGTCTTCGTTTCATCAGCCACGCTTCCGATACGATGGTGCCCCAGCCTCCGCTGTTGCGCCATACTTCGCGTTCCACACGCGAGCCACGCGCAACATCCGCGGCTCTCTCAAATCGAATGATGAGTTCTCCATTGCGAATCGCCGCCGGCGGAATGTCAAACGTGAAGAAATCGCTGAGGCGCTCCGGCACCTGGAGATCGCGAGCCAGCACGAGATCACCCGCGTAGATTGTTTCCGACTTCTGATTCATGCGGCCTCGATAACGGTCCTGATACCAGGGGCGCACCAGCGTGAACCGGATCCGGTACGAGGCCTTCGGATCGAGATTCCTGTAGTGAAACGTGACGCCCTGGTCTTCGTCCTGTGTGTAATGCATGGTGCGCTGGCTCGGCCGGTTGCTCTCCCAGAGCATCTCCGGCACGAAGGGTTGGCCGAAGTCGAATGGATACCCTCGCACGATGTTGGGGCACCGGTCGAGAGTGCCTGCATCATCATAGAATCCGCCTTCTCCGGGATCCTCATAGTCCGTGATCATGTGCAGCAGTTCCGTGCGTTCTTGGCCGCTCGCCGCAAGAGCGCGTTGCAGTTGCCGCTTCAGCCATCCGAGTCCAACGAAATCGTGGTCGAGATTGAAGAAGCCTTCGCTACGCACTCCGTAGAGCTGATTACTCTCTTCGCCAAGGCGCCCGGCTTCTTTGCGAAGCGCGGCCATCTCAGGCGTTTCGCGCAACTCGCCCAACCATGCGATCGCACGTTGAATCACTTCGTTCGAACCAGCACGCCGGACAGCTTGCTCCACTCTCTGTTGCAGCGCCGCCTGCT
>JAEUQE010000495.1 GCA_016789785.1 Bryobacterales bacterium | reverse complement strand
GAAGTTCCGCAAGTGGGTGGAAGAAGGCGCCGAGTATGAATCCCACTGGGCGTACATGCCGGTCCGGCGGCCGGCGCTGCCCGAGGTGGTGAACAAACAGCTCATTCGAAATCCCATTGATGCTTTCATTCAGGCGCGGCTGGCGCGGGAGAATCTCACGCCGTCGGTGGAGGCTGATAGGCGCACGTTGCTGCGCCGCGTTTTTCTTGATCTGACGGGACTTCCTCCCACACCGCAGGAGACGCAGGCGTTTGTTGCCGACACGGCTCCCGATGCCTACGAGAAGGCAGTAGACCGTCTACTGGCTTCGCCGCGCTACGCGGAGAAGCAGACGCTCTACTGGCTGGATGCGGTGCGCTATGCGGACACGTGCGGATTCCATGGCGACAATCCGTTTCCGGCCTGGCCCTATCGCGACTACGTGCTGCGCTCGTTCCGCGACAACAAGCCCTTCGATCAATTTACCCGCGAACAGCTTGCGGGAGATCTGTTGCCGGATGGGAGTGTGGAGACGCGCGTTGCATCGGCTTACAATCGTCTGAATCGCACTTCGGCCGAAGGTGGGATTCAGCCGAAGGAGTATCTGGCGAAGTACGCCGCGGACCGTGTGCGCACGACCTCCACGGTGTGGCTCGGAACGACGATCGGCTGTGCCGAGTGTCACGATCACAAATTCGATCCCCTGTTGGCGCGCGACTTCTATTCGATGAAGGCGTTCTTTGCCGATATCAAGGAGACGGGGTTGGTTCCGGACCGCGGGCCGCTGGCATGGGGCTCGCAACTCACCATGCCGGACGAAGCACAGAAGCAGCAACTGGCATCGCTGGAAGCGGCGATTCGAACGGCACGCGGTGAGCTTGCCGATGCAGCGGCGAAGCTTGTGGACCGGCGCGTGGAGTGGGAGGCGAGTCTGCTGGCCCGCTACAACGCGGGGGAGTTGGACTGGATGGTGCAGCGCCCGCAGTCCGCGAAATCCGCGAACGGGGCGACGCTCACGATCTACAACGATGAGCCGGTGGATTCCTACTACGATTTTCGCGGTTCCCTGGTGCCCGCCCGTAAGCCTGGCAATGGGCTGATTGCAGCGACAGGCAAGGCTCCGGACAACGACACCTACACGATCACATGGAAGCCGGGACCAGGGACGTGGACGGCCATTGGTTTGGAAGTGATCATGGACGAGAGTCTGCCTGGTATCCGCATTGCGCGCGGTTCGGACCGTTTGGTGCTGACGGGTGTGGAGGTGGAGGTGGCGAACTCGCCGGCGCCGCTTGCGCTGGCGACAGCCAACAGCACGTTCGCAGTTGCCGATCTTGCGCCGGCGTGGCTGCTCGACAATGATCCGAAGACCGGGTGGGGACTGTCATCGTATGGCGAGAGCCGCAATCCTTTTCTCGCATTGCGATTCGCGCAGAAACTGCAAACGGCGGCCGATACTGCTCTCACGATTCGCCTGCGGCATGACTCCGAGTACCGCAAAGCAACCTTGGGGCGGTTCCGATTCTGGATGTCGGCGGTGGAACATGCATGGCCTGGCTCTGAAATCACAGGCGCATCGGATCCGCAGGCGCCTCACAACGGCGTGCCCGCGAGTGTGGTGGCGGCGTTGCGCAAAGAGGCGAGCGCACGGGATGCCGAACAGCAGGAAGTGATTGAGAGCTTCTTCCGCTGGTCGCAGCCGGATCTGACGGCACAGCATGCGCGGCTTGCCCAACTGGAGGCCCAACTCGGGCTGCTGGAATCCGTGATTCCGCGGGTGGTTGTGACCGAAGCGGCGAAGCCCGAGGTGACGCGTATTCTGCCAAGAGGCAACTTCCTGGATGACAGCGGCGACATTGTTGAGCCCGCGATTCCGCAAGTATTCGGCAAGGTGAACGCCAATGGCCGTGCGACACGATTGGACCTTGCGCAGTGGCTGACTTCGCCAGAGAATCCGCTGACTCCCCGAGTGTTCGCGAACCGTACCTGGAAGCAGTTTTTCGGCACTGGGCTTTCGAAGGTGCTGGATGATTTGGGCTCGCAAGGGGAATGGCCTGTGCATCTGGAATTGCTCGATTGGCTTGCTGCGGAGTTCATGCAGCCAGGCGCCGCCAATGCGCATGCATGGGATGTGAAGCATCTCATTCGCACGATTGTGACAAGCCACACCTACCGGCAATCTTCGGCGAGCAACGCTGTGATTGATGCGAAGGATCCGGATAACCGGCTGCTTGCGCGGCAATCGCGGTATCGCGTGGATGCGGAATTGGTGCGCGACATTGCGCTTGCGGCATCCGGACTGCTGTCGGAGAAGTTCGGCGGGCCGAGTGTGCGGCCTCCGCAGCCGGAAGGGTATCTGGCAGCCTTGAATTTTCCGAAGCGCGAATGGTCGGCGAGCAAGGGAGATGATTTGTACCGGCGCGGCCTGTACACGCGCTGGCAGCGGACGTTCCTTCATCCGAGTCTTGCGGCGTTCGATGCGCCGACGCGGGAAGAGTGCACGGTGACCCGAGTGATCTCAAACACGCCTCTGCAGGCGCTGGTGTTGTTGAACGATCCGGTATACGTGGAGGCGTCGCGAGTGCTTGCGCAACGCGCGCTCACGGAAGGCGGCAAGACGTTTCAAACGCAGATGGCATGGGCCTTCGCGCGCTCTCTGAACCGCGAGCCGAATGCGGAAGAACGCAAGATCCTGCAGGCGTTGCATCTGAAGAGCACGCTGCGGTTCAAGCGTGACCCACGATCGGCAAAGGAGTTTCTGGCTACCGGCGAGGCTCCTCTGCCGGCGCGAGTGGGTGCGGCCGAACTCGCCGCGATGTCGACGGTGACACGCGCGATTCTCAACCTGCACGAAGTGATCACGAGGAACTGACCATGAATGGAAGCCACATGCAGACTTTGTTCGACGCCGCAATGCATCGCCGTGCGTTTCTGGGCCGTGGCGCCGCGGGCCTGGGCCTGATTGCGCTGAACAGCCTGTTGAACCCGAGGCTGCTGGCGAATCGTGCGCGCGGCGT
>JAEUQE010000494.1 GCA_016789785.1 Bryobacterales bacterium | reverse complement strand
GAAGTTCCGCAAGTGGGTGGAAGAAGGCGCCGAGTATGAATCCCACTGGGCGTACATGCCGGTCCGGCGGCCGGCGCCGCCTGAGGTGGTGAACAAACAGCTCATTCGAAATCCGATTGATGCTTTCATTCAGGCGCGGCTGGCGCGGGAGAATCTCACGCCGTCGGTGGAGGCTGATAAGCGCACGTTGCTGCGCCGCGTTTTTCTTGATCTGACAGGACTCCCGCCCACGCCGCAGGAGACGCAGGCGTTTGTTGCCGACACTGCTTCCGATGCCTACGAGAAGGCAGTAGACCGTCTACTGGCGTCGCCGCGTTACGCCGAGAAGCAGACGCTCTACTGGCTGGATGCGGTGCGTTATGCGGACACGTGCGGGTTCCACGGTGACAATCCGTTTCCGGCATGGCCCTATCGCGACTACGTGCTGCGTTCGTTCCGCGACAACAAGCCCTTCGATCAATTCACACGCGAACAGCTTGCGGGGGACCTGTTGCCGGATGCGAGCGTGGAGACCCGCGTTGCATCGGCTTACAACCGCATGAATCGCACCTCGGCGGAAGGTGGGATTCAGCCGAAGGAGTATCTGGCGAAGTACGCCGCCGACCGCGTGCGCACGACATCCACGGTGTGGCTCGGAACGACGATCGGCTGTGCCGAGTGTCACGATCACAAATTCGATCCTCTGTTGGCGCGCGACTTCTATTCGATGAAGGCGTTCTTTGCCGATATCAAGGAGACGGGGCTGGTTCCGGACCGCGGGCCGCTGGCATGGGGCTCGCAACTCACCATGCCGGACGAAGCGCAGAAGCAGCAACAGGCATCGCTGGATGCTGCAATTCGAGCGGCACGCAGTGAGCTTGGCGATGCAGCGGCGAAGCTTGTGGACCGCCGCACAGCGTGGGAGGCGAGTCTGCTTGCCCGCTACAACGCAGGCGAGTTGGACTGGAAGGTGCAACGCCCGCAGTCGGCGAAATCCGCGAACGGTGCGACGCTCACGATCTACAACGATGAGCCGGTGGATTCTTACTACGATTTCCGCGGCTCCCTGGTGCCCGCCCGCAAGCCTGGCAATGGACTGATTGCAGCGACAGGCAAGTCTCCGGATAACGACACCTACACGATCACGTGGAAGCCGGGAGCAGGGACGTGGACGGCCATCGGTTTGGAAGTGATCATGGACGAGAGTCTGCCTGGTATCCGCATTGCGCGCGGTTCAGACCGTTTAGTGCTGACGGGTGTGGAAGTAGATGTGGCGAACTCTCCGGTGCCGCTTTCACTGGCGACCGTGAACAGCACGTTCGCGGTTGCCGATCTTGCGCCAGCGTGGGTGCTCGACAATGATCCGAAGACCGGATGGGGACTGTCATCGTATGGCGAGAGCCGCAATCCTTTTCTCGCATTGCGATTCGCGCAGAAACTGCAGACGGCTGCCGATACTGTTCTCACGATTCGCCTGCGGCATGACTCCGAATACCGCAAGGCGACGTTGGGACGGTTCCGATTCTGGATGTCGGCGGTGGAACATGCATGGCCTGGCTCTGAAATCACAGGCGCATCGGATCCACAGGCACCGCACAACGGAGTGCCTGCGAATGTGGTGGCGGCGCTGCGCAAAGAGACGAGCGCACGGGATGCCGAACAGCAGGAAGTGATTGAGAACTTCTTCCGCTGGTCGCAACCGGATCTGACGGCGCAGCATGCGCACCTTGCCCAACTGGAGGCGCAACTCGGGCTGCTGGAATCCCTGATTCCGAGGGTGGTTGTGACCGAAGCGGCGAAGCCCGAGGTGACGCGTATTCTGCCACGGGGCAACTTCCTGGATGACAGCGGCGACATTGTGGAGCCGGCGATTCCGCAAGTGTTCGGCAAGGTGAACACGAATGGCCGTGCGACGCGGTTGGACCTCGCACAGTGGTTGACGTCGCCGGAGAATCCGCTGACTCCCCGAGTGTTTGCAAACCGCACCTGGAAGCAGTTTTTCGGCACTGGGCTTTCGAAGGTGCTGGATGATTTGGGCTCGCAAGGGGAATGGCCGGTGCATCTGGAATTGCTCGATTGGCTTGCTGCGGAGTTCATGCAGCCGGGCGCCGCCAATGCGCATGCATGGGATGTGAAGCATCTCATTCGCACGATTGTGACAAGCCACACCTACCGGCAATCGTCGGCGAGCAACGCCGTGATTGATGCGAAGGATCCGGACAACCGGCTGCTTGCGCGGCAATCGCGGTATCGCGTGGATGCGGAATTGGTGCGCGACATTGCGCTTGCGGCATCAGGGCTGTTGTCGGAGAAGTTCGGCGGGCCCAGCGTGCGGCCTCCGCAGCCGGAAGGGTATCTGGCAGCCTTGAATTTTCCGAAGCGCGAATGGTCGGCGAGCAAGGGGGATGATTTGTACCGGCGTGGCCTTTATACACGGTGGCAGCGCACGTTCCTGCATCCGAGTCTTGCGGCGTTCGATGCGCCGACGCGGGAAGAGTGCACCGTGACCCGGGTGATCTCCAACACGCCTCTGCAGGCGCTGGTGTTGTTGAACGATCCGGTATTTGTGGAGGCGTCGCGAGTGCTTGCGCAACGTGCGCTCACGGAAGGCGGCAAGACGTTTCAAACGCAGATGGCATGGGCCTTCGCACGCGCTCTGAACCGCGAGCCAAATGCGGAAGAACGCAAGATCCTGCAGGCGTTGCATGTGAAGAGCACGGTACGATTCAAGCGCGACCCACGATCGGCAAAGGAGTTCCTGGCCACGGGCGAAGCTCCTCTGCCACCGCGAGTGGGCGCGGCCGAACTCGCCGCGATGTCGACGGTGACACGCGCGATTCTCAATCTGCACGAAGTGATCACGAGGAACTGACCATGAATGGAAGCCACATGCAGCCGATGTGCGACGCCGCAATGCACCGCCGTGCGTTTCTTGGCCGCGGCGCCGCGGGCCTGGGCCTGATTGCGCTGAACAGCCTGTTGAACCCGAGGCTGCTGGCGAATCGTGCGCGCGGCGT
>JAEUQE010000493.1 GCA_016789785.1 Bryobacterales bacterium | reverse complement strand
GCGCTGTCGCCTTGCAGGTGGTAGATACGTGCCAGCCACCCTCGCGCCTCGCTGGCGAACTCCGGAGTGCGTGCCGTCTTTAGAAACTGAAGCATCTTGCTGCGTGCCGGATTGAGACCCGCCGGCTCACCCCTCTCGGCCAGCCGCATCGCGATCTTGGCATCAATCAGTTCGATCTCCTCACGCTCTTGCTGGGTGAGACCGGCGGCTCCCCGTGCCGCGGCGACTGCTTGTTCGAATTTCTCTGCACCTGGTAGGGGTATCGGATCTCCGTATGGATCCGGAAACGCGATGGTCTGGTAGGCCGCGCGCAGCCTTGCGAGGGCCGTATCGCCATCGGGCCGAGACAGACCCGCATAGGGACTGATGGACTCGCGCTTCGGTGCCTTTGCGAGGGATCGCACGTCCTTGTTGAAAGGCATCCAGAAGTGGACGCGAAGATACTCGCGAAGTGCGCCGTCGAAGGCGCAGGAGCGCACCACGCCGAGTGCGGCCAGCATCACCGCGCACCATCGGAGTAGCGTTCTGCTTCGCAACGTGCGGTGCAGTCCGGCCGAAATCATGGCATCTCCTCCAGTTCGAACTTCGACTCGTTGACCGTAACAGCGCGGCCCAAGGGCACTCGTCCTCTCGTGCAGTAGGGCGGAACGGTGAACTGTAGTTCGGAGGGCCCCGTCATCCGGACGGGTATTCCTTCCGCCGGCAGGAAGTACTCAAGTGGCAATGAGGTGCGGATTCGATAGCGGCGCGCGCGGATTGCGAGGGGGCCACGGAACTCCGCAATCAATTCGGCGCATGAGACTGCCGCGCAGCCCCGAGACCTGGTCTGCAGCGTTGCTTCGTTGGACTGGGGGCGGCCGGCTTTCCCCGCGTGCAGTACTTCGGAAGGCGTGAGCGCCAGCGTCTCGCCCCGTGCTGGCCAGCGAAAGAAGAGCACGCCCGCGCAATGGCCTCCCATGCGCCGCGCCTGCTCCACGGCGGCACGCACGCTCTCGGGAGTTGCGATGGTGAATTCGACGACCGAGCCTGCCTCGAACCTGCTGTATCCCACCTTGGCTTCGCGCAGTGCGCGATATCGCAGAATCAGTTCGCGTGCCGGCGTTTGCGAAGCCTGGAGCGTGAACCCCGGGCTTACGCCAACATCAATGACTCGCAGATCTGGCGAGATGACGTTGTAGCTGGCACCCGGCTGCGTCACCCTGGAACGGCCAAACGTGGAGACGCCGATGCGATAGCGCTTGCCGAAGCGGTTCAATAGCGGCGCCCATTCGTTTGCCGTGAAGGGCGTGGCGATTGCCGGCTGGCCGGGTTCGGTAGGAAAGGCATCGTAGTATTGAGGCACGAATTCGTCCACTTCGCGCAGCACGTCCGCGATGGCAGTGCCGTCGCGAAACCAGTCCAACAGAGCGGTGATGGATAGCTGCGTGCCCTTCGGTAGCTGCATGCGATACTTGCGGAGAAACTGCGCATAGGCCTTCAGCGAGCCGGTCGGGCAGTCGATGTCGAGTTGGACACCTTCTATTTGGATCCGCCGCTCCCTGGCCTGCGCGAGAACCGCCATCGTGCTCGTCTGCAAACTTGGCAGAGCTTCCATGGTTGGCATTCCTGGTGAGTCCGCACGAAACACGATCCAGTACCGTTTCGCTGGCGGGAGGCGGGATGGTAGCGTTCTGGAAGTCGCCCAACGATACTGAGGATCTCGAGGCCCAGTGTCGCGGTACCACATATCTTGACGAATCGCGCCCACCTGGACATACAGCAGATCGACGGGCTCCGGGACGGCGCTCTCGTGTGCATCGCTGCCCAGCCAGAACCAGAACCCGGTTGACCATGGTTCACGTGATGGCATCGGTTCACGCGATGACACGGTCACGTGGTCCGGCGACTGGGACTGCCCAGGGCTGCACGCCGGCTGCACGCACACAACCAGCAGAGCCGAAAACAGCAGGAAGAGATGCGCCGTCTGACCGGGCCAGCCAGTACGCATAGGGGACCGCAGTCCCATCATAACGGATCGCGAGTAACTTCGGACCGAAATTCGAAAATGATTTTTCAGATTTACACGCGAACGTTCTCGATTCGGAGCCTCGTCGCCCCCGCGGCCGCTCGTTACACCAACTTCCGAAAACCCATGACCTCCCGCCCCAACCCAGCGGCGAATTCCTCCAACTCCTCCGGATGCTTCGTCCGCCGCTGCTCCGCCAGCGTTTCCTCCACCGCGGTCCGAATGTCATCCTTCGACAGGCCGGTGCGAACGTTGTGCGCAATGCAGTATTCCATTTTGTTGGCCGTCGCCCGGTCCACCACGTTCTGTACCAGCGCGCCGCTGGCCAGATCCTTCAGCAGAAAGTGCACACCGCCGTTCTCCGCCGCGATCTCATAGAGCGTGTGCCCCGGCGAGAACAACTCCGCGGCCGCGCTCTTCGCCAGTTCCTCGAGCGAGAGCCCCTGCTCCAGAAACACACCCTGTAAGTGAATGCGGAAGATCACCTCCGCCGCTTGCTGGTCCGGACGTGTGACGCGAATCCGCCGGTCAATGCGGCCGGGGCGCGTGATTGCCTCATCCAGAGAGTCCGGCCGGTTCGTGGCGAGGATGACGAACGCTCCGGTTTCGTCCAGGCCGTCCATCTCCGCCAGCAGCGCCGGCACAAGAGTAAACGCGCTTTCCCGCGCCTCACTGGGGCGCCGCTTGAACAACGCATCCGCCTCGTCAAAGAACAGCACCGCGGGATAACCACGCTGTTCACGAAACCGCCGCGCCTCGTCGAAGAGCGACTTCACGGCTTTTTCGGAATTGCCGACATACTGATCGAGTAACTGGTGGCCCTTCACATACTTGAATCCTCCGTCGTCGGCCTTGCGATGATAGAGCGCCGCCAGCAAACCCACCACGGCCTTCCCCAGCAGCGTCTTGCCGCAGCCCGGCGGCCCATAGAGCAGCACCCCGCGGGACCGCCGGCGCTTGAACAGCAGGAACAGTTCGGGATAGAGCACGGGCCACTGAAT
>JAEUQE010000492.1 GCA_016789785.1 Bryobacterales bacterium | reverse complement strand
CTCCGCGTGCCCCGGTCCGGCGGCAGCAGTAAGCCCCGCTTCATTCTCTCCGGAGAAGAGCCCCGCCCGGGCCATCACGAACGCGACGAGTTGGCCCGCATTCTCACCAGCCATATTCAGTTCTCGCGTGCCACCACGAACCGCATCTGGGCGGAGTTGATGGGCTTTGGAATCGTGGAGCCTGTGGATGACTTTGACCTCGCCCGCGAAGATCAGGCTTCGAACCCGGAACTGCTGCAGGCGCTCGCCGTGGAGTTCCAGAAGAACAACTACAGCATCCGTCAACTGATCCGCGCCATCATGACATCCAGCGCCTATCAGCTTTCGTCACGATTCGAAGGGGATTGGGAAGAGCGCTACACCGGCTACTACGCACGCAAGTACGTGCGCATGCTGAGTGCCGCGGAACTCCATGATGCAATCACGCTGGCAACCGCCCGTCCCGCAAAGCTCCCTTCCGGCCCGGCCAACGTTCCCATGGTTCAGCAAATGGCTGACCCAAAGCGCGCCGGCAAGGATGTGGATAGCTTCATGAAGACCTTCGGACAGAGCAATCGTGACGACATGCCAAAGAAGACGCCGCCGAGTTCGTTACAGGCCATGCTGCTGATGCAGTCGAAGATCGTAACGGATCGCGTGCTGGCGATGGGCGGAAGCCGTGTGGAGACGCTGTTGGCATCGGCATCGACCGACGAGGATCTCATCGACCGCATGTGGCTCTCCACCATTGCCCGGCCCGCGACGGGAGCCGAACGCGAGGTCGCGAAAAAGGCGCTCGCGAAGGACCGCCGCCGGGGCGCCGAAAATCTGCAGTGGGTGCTGATCAACAGCCCGGAATTCATCTTCAACTACTGAGGCCCTTTCATGCGAAAGACGATTGGTGAATTTCTGCCCGCGCGCCGCGACGTTCTGCAACTCGGCGGATGGGGTCTGCTAGGCGCCTTCGCCGAACAGGCCCTGATGCCCGTGCATGTGCGTGCCGCCGGCAAAGCGAATCCACGTGCCACGGCGCGCTTCTGTGTCGTCATTGAACTCGCCGGCGCGATCAGCCACCTCGACACGTTCGACTTCAAGGAGAGCGCGGGCACGCCGAAAGATCTCGACGTCCGCCAGATCCGCAACGGCCTCTATCTGAGCCACCGTCTGTTTCCCGAGCTTTCCAAAGAGCTGGATCACGTCTCCATTGTGCGCTCCATGAAAAGCCACGAAGTGGTTCATTTTCGCGGGCAATACTACACTCAAGCGGGAAGGCCGCTGAATCCGGCAATCGCCCCGGAGATCCCATCGGTCGGCTCCGTGGTGTCGTATGAATTCGAATCACAGCGCAGACCGGGCGACACCTTCCCCACCTACCTCGGCTGCAATCTCGATACGTCGGGATGCGGCGCGCTCTCCACAGGCTTCCTTCATCCGAAGCATTCCGTGCTGGATGTGAATCTCAAGTCGGGCGGCGGCGCGCAGGCGGTGGAAGGCGAAGCCGCTCAGGTGCTGGATGAGCGCTACCGTTTGCTGAATGAGTTGGACAAAGCCATGTCTGCCGGCCGCCAGGGCCGCGACCTCAGGCTCAGCGCGTATCGTGACTTCCAGCAAAGCGCCTATCAGGTGATGGGCGATCCGCGTTGGCCGAAAGCGTTCGCCTTTTCCAGCGAAGAGCGTGTGCGCTACGGCGAGAATGAGGTTGGCCTTGGTTGCCTGCTGGCGCGAAATCTGATCATGGCGGACGCGGGCACGCGCTATATCCACATCACGCATCCGGATTGGGATCACCACAAGAACATCTATGAGCATTCGGCGAAGTCTAACCATTACATTCGCTGCAATGAGTTTGACCGCGCGATGGCGAATCTGATGCGCGATCTGCGCGCCGCGCCGTCACCGCGAGACAAGGGCAAAACGCTGTTCGACGACACGCTCATCGTGATGGCGACCGAGTTCGGGCGCACACCCGGCGCACTCAACGGCATCAAGGGCCGTCATCACTACAACCTCGCCTACCTGTCGCTGTTCGCGGGCGGCGGCGTGAAGGGCGGCCGCATCCTGGGCGCAACGGACAAAGATGGAGCACAGATCACTGACACCGGTTGGAAGTACAAGCGCATGCAGCCGAAAACCGAGAACGTCTATGCCACCATCTACTCGGCGCTCGGCATCGATTGGAAGAAGGAGATGACCAACACTCCCTCCAAGCGTGCCTACCGTTATGTGGATGTGCTCGGCGCCACGGAGTTCGCCGTCGATGACGAGTTCGCGGAACTGTTTGTCTGATGCGAATGCTGCTGTGCGTGTTTGCGGCAAGGCTTCTTGCGCAAGATCCAACCATCGAGATGGCGCAGATCCCGGCGGGCGAATTCACCATGGGCCGCACTCGCCTCACGCCCGACGACAAGACCACCATGCGTCCGCGCGTACTGCTCGATGACCGTCCCGATCACAAAGTCCACATCGGCGCATTCCAGCTCGACAGGACCGAAGTGACCCATGCTCACTATGAGAAGTTTGTAAAGGCAACCAATCGCCGCCCACCCTATCACTGGCTGCATGGCGTGATGCCGCCCGAAGCCGCCCAGTGGCCGGTCTACAACGTCGATTGGGACGATGCAAATGCCTACTGCGGTTGGGCCGGCAAGCGCCTGCCATCGGAAGCGGAATGGGAACGCGCGGCCCGCGGGGGCAGGGAAGGCCTCCTCTACCCTTGGGGTGACAAGGCCGATCCCAAGCTCGCACTCTACAACACCCCGAGCGGCGCCCAGAAGGTCGCGCAATTCCCACCCAATGATTTCGGGCTCTTCGACATGGCAGGCAGTGTCAGCGAATGGACGGCGGACTGGTTTGATCGCGAATACTATCAGCGCTCCCCGGCCGCGAATCCAAAAGGACCGGAGACTGGCGCCTATCGCGTGATTCGCGGCGGCGCCTGGTCCGACGGGCCGGCGCGCATCACGGTGTTCTTTCGCAACTGGGTGCGGCCCAACCATCGCACGCCGAATCTCGGCTTTCGATGCGCGAAGTGAGG
>JAEUQE010000491.1 GCA_016789785.1 Bryobacterales bacterium | reverse complement strand
AGCGACATCGGCCAGTTGCGGCCCGCGGGTTGGCCCGGCCGGGGATAACACGGCGGCAGATAGTCGCTGGTCTCATGCATCCAATTGCTCAACTTGAGTTGCAGATCCTCACGCACCTTCGCATACTGGGGATCCGTCGCCACGTTGTGAAACTCGCTGGGGTCCTTTTCGAGATCGTAAAGTTCCACCACGGGCCGCGTTGGCTGGTGCAATCGCATGTGCGCCGCGGAGAGTTTCGCCTGCCGCGCGAGGCGCAAGTACGAATCCCATGTCGGCGAATCGCGCAAATCACCAATCGGCCGGTAGGGCATGTGCGGCAGCGCGTTGAAAATCAACTTGTGCTTCTGTGTGCGGACCGAACGCATCGGGTCGTAATTGTCATGCCAGTTCCGTTCGCTGAATACCGCTTCGCGCGGCGTGTAACTGCCGCTTCCGGTCAACAAAGGCAGAAAGCTCCGCCCCTGCATCTTCTTTGGCACGGGCAGACCCGCCGCCTCCAGCCACGTGCAAGGCAGATCCACATGCGCGATCAACTCCGTCCGCCGTGTGCCGGGCTTCGTTCGTCCCGGCCACCACGCGAGCATCGGCACGTTGATCCCAGGATCGTAGCAAGTGCCCTTCGATCCAGGAAACGGCATGCCGTTGTCGCCGGTGAAGATGAGCAGCGTGTTGTCCATCAGATTGCGCTGCTTCAGCAGATCCATCACCTGGCCTGTTTCCATGTCCATGCGCGAGATCGCGTTGTAGTAATCGGCGATGTCGTCGCGGATCTCCGGCGTGTCCGGCAGATAGGCAGGCACCACCACCTTCGCGGGATCGTGCTTCACCGGATACTTGCCGCGCTTATACACACGGTGCGGATCCGTGAAGCCGACATGCAGGAAGAAAGGCTTGCCCGCGGGCAATGCATCGAAGAACTTGGTGAACGGCTCCTGCGCGCTGCCATAGAAGTTCCATGTGCGCTTGTCGAAAGGCCCGCCTTGGTGCACTTTGCGAAACGCGCCCGCGAAGTAGCCCGCGTCCTTCAAGTCATCCACGAACGTGCGCTCCCAATCGGGCATGGGCGTATGCAAACGCGAAGTGCCAGTGGTGTGCGGCGTGCAGCCTGTGAGAATCGACGAGCGGTTCGGACTGCATTGCGCCGAAGAAACAAAGCAGTTGTCGAAGCGAATGCCTTCGGCGGCCATCCGGTCGAGATTCGGTGTCTGCACCGGCCTGCCGAGCGCTCCGAGATCGGGATGGCTGTGATCATCGGAGATGATGAACACGATGTTTGGCTTGCGCTGCTGCGCTTGCAGGAAGGCAGGCGCAAGCGCCGCCGGAGTTTGAAGAAGACTGCGCCGGGAGTATGGCATAGGGATTCAGCGTTTGATCCAAATTGGTGACGACCACGCAATCTGATCGTCCACCTGATACACACGAACGTAGTAGAAGCTCTCGCCGGCCAGCGGCTTCCCATCGCGAAACTCGAAGTTCACGTCCTTTTCGAGTGACTGCCGCGTAAGGATGAACTGATTGCCACGAATGATGTCGAGTTGCCGGATGGGCGCGGTGCCGAGCACCTTGATGGTGAGTGAGAAGTCGCCCTTGACATCGGTGATGTCGCCCTGCAGATACTCCTTGCCATTGGCCTTCATCCGGTAGTCGAGAATGATGTTGTCGGTCGCGCCGTAGGAATGCCGGGCCTGCATCGCGTCGATGAGCCCGTCGCGAGAGAAGTCCGTGGCGATGGTGCAGGCATAAGAGATGTGCGTGGAGAGGTGATCCGACGCCGCTTGCACACCGAGCTTGTAGCCTTTGGCCCAAGCGTTCCAAACATAACCGAGCGGACGGAAGCCGCCGGGCGCCGATGCGGGATTGCCTGCATGTGCAGCTTTCGGCGCGCCCTCATATTCAGCCGACACGCGATCGCCTTGATAGATCTCGACGAGCGGCTCAACGTCTTTGTCGTTGTCGCGCCAGTCGGTACCCATGTTCGATGCCGAAGTGTGCGAGATCGCGATGCCGTTGTTCTTCTTCAGATAGTCGTAGAGCGCCTGCGCGCCGGTCTGCCCTTTGGCCTCCGATGCCGGTACTGGCAGCGTGGGAACGCCTCGCTTGCGGAACAGGACATTGCGATGGCCGTTCGGATAGCTGACGCTGCGCTCATATCCATGGAACGGCGTGAACCTGCCGCTGACGTTCATGACATCAGCCATCTGCTGCAGCAGCCAGTTGATGTAGCCGTTGTCGGGACCGCCTGCTCCGTTGTGATCGCTGACGAGCATGAAGTCGAGTTCCGCGGCATCGATTGCATAGCGGTAGGCATCGAGCAAGCTGCCGTCGTTGTTGCCATCCATGGAGAACTCCGTGTGACGGTGCGTGTCGCCGCGATAGATGCGGTACTTCCTGCCTCCATGGTCGAGTTCGTAGCCGTGGATGCGCTTCAAGTCATCGGCTTCGGTGTAGTGCGTCGGGAAGAGCCTCAGCTTGGGTTGATTGCGAGGCTGCATCTTCATGGCCGCATTCGATGCGGCAGGCAGCGGAACGCGCGCCGTGAACACCTCCGCACGGCCATAGAGGAAGTCCTCGAAGTCGCGATGATCCATGGGCCAGGCGGCGAAGGTGCCCTTTGCATTCGAGACAACGCCATAGCGCATGTCCTGACGGCCATTACTGAATGGAGTCTGCATGGCCGGGCGCCAGCGGTCGCTTTCATAGGTGGTGAAGTAGATCTCCCATGCGGCGCGATGGGCCGGTGTATTGAAGGGCACGTCCAGAATGCGCAGCAGGCGATGACGGAAGCTGAGCCAGATGCGTCCATCGTGCGAGGTGGTGAGCACGGGCAGGTCGTTATGGTCGCGCATGTTGGCCGGCAGTGAGGTCTCGGGCGCGGCGAGAGGCTCTTGCCAGGTGTTTCCATCGTGCATCGCCACAGCCATCCACCGGTCTTTGTAGAGCGGTGTACCCTGCTTCAACGGAAGGAAGCCAGTGTCCTTACCCCAGTCCATGCCCGCTTCATTCCATGCGGCCCACAGACGATTCTGGC
>JAEUQE010000490.1 GCA_016789785.1 Bryobacterales bacterium | reverse complement strand
TAAACAGCATCTGCATGCTGAGGGAGGCAACGAACGTGACGCGGCGCCCGTTGCCTTGCGGTGTGGCAAGGATGGCCTGTTCGAACATATTTCAGCTCCTCTTGTTGTTAGGCTTCGTTTGTCCGCTGACGTCACGCGTTCCTTTGCATAGACACCGTTCGATGGCTGGCGGTTCCAGCGGATACAATAGCGGGCATGCAGAATCTCTCTCGACGGGAAGTGCTGCGTGCGACAGCACTGGCACCGGTGTTCCAAATCATTGGGCGCGCCGCCAAGGCCACCGATGTCATGTTGCAGGATGTCAGCTTCAGCTACGAGGACTACCTGTACCGCACGCCCATCAAGTTCGGAGGAGCCGTAGTGGACCGCGTTACTCTCCTCAACGTGAACTGCGTGGTGAAGAACAAGGCCGGCAAAACGGCCAAGGGTTTCGGTTCCATGCCGATGGGCAACGTGTGGTCGTTTCCGTCGAAGAAGATGACCTATGACGAGACGTTGAGTGCGATGAAGGCACTGGCGGACCGCGTCCTTGCCATCATGCGCGGATACAAGGAATACGGGCATCCCGTCGACATCGGGCATAATCTGGAACCCGAGTTCGCCAAGGCTGCCGCGCAGGTCTCGCAGCAACTCAAACTGAAGGAGCCCATCCCCCATCTCTGCACCCTCTGCACGGCGAGCCCGTTTGACGCGGCCATCCACGATGCGTTCGGTAAGCTCTATGGCGTGAGCGCCTACAAGACTTACGGGCCCGACTTCATGAGTCACGATCTTTCGCACTACCTCGGGCCGAAGTTCAAGGGCGAGTATCTCAGCAAGTACGTGCAACAAGCGCCGAAGCCTCGCATGCCCATGTATCACCTTGTCGGCGCGGTGGACCCGATTGGCGAAGGCGATATCCAGAAGCGCATCAACGATGGTCTGCCCGAAACGCTGACCGAGTGGATCAACTACAACGGCCTGACGAACATCAAGATCAAGCTCAATGGCGATGACGTGAAATGGGACATCGAACGTGTGGTGCGCGTAGAGAAGACAGCCGCCGAAGCCCAGGCCAAGCGCGGCGTGTCCAAGTGGGTCTACTCGCTGGACTTCAATGAGAAATGCCCCAATGTCGCGTATCTGCTCGAGTTCCTGAAAAAGGTAAAGGAACAGGTACCCGCGGGCTTTGAGCGCGTTCAGTACATCGAGCAGCCAACCGCACGGGATTTGAAAGCCAACCGCCAGAACGTAATGCACGAGGCGTCGAAACTGCGTCCCGTGGTGATCGATGAGTCGTTGTCTGATGTTTCGGCACTCGACCTCGCGCAGGAGATGGGCTACACCGGCGCGGCGCTCAAGGCGTGCAAAGGACAGACGCAGGCGCTGTTGATGGCCGCCGCCGCGCAGAAGAAGAAAATGTTCCTTTGCGTGCAGGATCTCACTTGTCCTGGCGCCTCGCTCATCCATTCGGCGGGCCTCTCGGCGCATGTGCCGGGAGTTGCGGCCATTGAGGCGAACTCGCGGCAGTACGTGCCCATCGCCAACAAGGATTGGGTGAAGAAGATGCCCGAGATTTTCGTGGTGAAGGACGGCACCATGCGAACCGCGGTGCTCAGCCGCCCCGGTCTGAGCGCGGTGTAGGCTGGCTTGTCGAATCGCCGTTCCGCCGCCACGGGGGCGCTGGACACGCGCCGTCACCCGTCCCACCGCGATAGGCCAGTTTGCGATCCGAGTGCCGAAGCGCCTAAGCGAGCGGCAACATCCGATCATGGACAACCCGTTCGCGCTTTTCTTTTCGCGGGTTACCTTCTGCCACAGCATGAACTGAGAGTCCGGGATGCCACGCCGGCCGGGAGCAAGACCGAGCTGGGAGGGGTAATCGAGGTCGAGGGCATCGGCTCAGGTTGTGCCTTCGCCGGTAGCACCCGCATGATACGCTCGCGATCGTGAGAGTCATGGAAGCACAATACGGCGATGGTGTTCTCTGGCCCGCGGAGTGCCAGGGCCTGCGTCCCGGCAAGTGTGTGAACTTGATTGTGGTGAGGCCCAGTCGCTGGGATTTGGCAAGGCTGGCAAAGGCCGCGAATCGGGACGACCTCGTCCTGGCTGAGCAGGGGCTCGCTGAGTGGCCTGCCGACCCGGACTCAATGGAAGCAGTTGAGGCGAGGGGAAGTCTGATGGGCTGACTCGGTGCGTATCGACTCGCGAACCGACAGGTCACCGGCCCGTCGCAAAAGCCAGTGCAACCGAGTCTTCCGGTGGGCCGTTGGTTGACGAGGCGTGAATCAACGCAGTTCCGGCCAGATTCGATCGCGACGCGATGAGGCGACTACAAGCCCGGATTCGATAGTGTAAAAGTTTTCACTTCTCTGATATAATGGCTGAACCATCATGATCGACGAAAAAGAACGCGCACGGGCGCTCACTGCCACTCTAGGGCAAATCGAAAAGCAATTCGGCAAGGGGTCGATCGTTCGGCTAGGCGCTCGCGAGGCAGTGGTTTCCGTCTCCTCCATTTCCACGGGTTCCATCTCCGTTGACTGGGCGCTGGGCGTTGGCGGCTTTCCTCGCGGACGCATCAGCGAGATCTTCGGGCCGGAATCCTCGGGTAAGACCACGGTCGCCCTCCAGGTGGTGGCCGAAGCGCAGAAGGTCGGCGGAATGGCCGCATTCATCGACGTGGAGCACGCGCTGGATCCGAGCTATGCGCGCAAGCTCGGAGTGGACGTCGACAATCTGCTGGTCTCGCAGCCCGACTATGCCGAACAGGCTCTCGAGATCACCAATACGTTGATCGCCTCGGGTTCGATTGACGTGCTGGTCGTCGACTCGGTGGCAGCGCTTGTGCCGAAGACCGAATTGGACGGCGAGATGGGCGACACCTTCGTCGGCGTGCAGGCGCGCCTGATGAGCCAGGCGATGCGCAAACTTACGGGCGTTGTCTCGAAGTCCAATACCTGCCTGATCTTCATCAACCAGATCCGCGAGAAGATCGGCGTGATGTTCGGTAGCCCGGAAACCACCACCGGTGGCCGTGCGCTGAAGTTCTACT
>JAEUQE010000048.1 GCA_016789785.1 Bryobacterales bacterium | reverse complement strand
TCATTGCGCAGAGTGGCTTCCCGTTCACGGTTGCGAGCGGCCGCGACAACTCTTTCAGTGGAGTGAACCTCGACCGTGCCGACTTCGCGGGTGGCACGGCGGCGTTGTCCTCCAGCCGTTCGCGCAACGACCGGCTGTTCCAATGGTTCGACACCACGAAGTTCACGGCGAACGCACTGGGCACCTTTGGAAATTCAGGACGCAACATTATTCGCGGCCCGAATTTCTTCCAGGCGGATTTCAGCGTAATCAAGAACACAGCGGTCACCGAGCGGGCGAACTTACAATTCCGCGCGGAGATCTTCAACATCTTGAACAACGCGAATTTCCGTATCCCGAACTCGAACGCGGCGTCGGCGCAATTCGGGCGCATTACGCAGGTGGTGGACGAGAGCCAGCGGATCGTCCAACTCGGATTGAAACTCTCGTTCTGACGCGAGCCGCAGGGCCGGCGGATGCCGCAGCGTCCGCCGGCAACTTACAAGGACAGCCGTGAACGTACCCTACATGAATGACGTGGCGCTTGTTCGCCGGAGGCGTTTGCCGCGCGGTTAGCGCTTCAGAACTCGCGCCTCTTCAGCCTCGCCACGTTGAACTTCGCCGTGTCCGCCACGGCCATTACGGTCATCACGCCCGCCTGCACCGGATCGGTGACCACCAGATCCGCGGCCTCCGGCACGCTGCCCGCCATGTTCAGGCTCACCACCAGTAGACCCTGCTGGCGCACCTCGCGAATGGCCTGTTCGATCTCGCCACCCATCAGTGATCCTGCCAACACCAGCGCCTTGGCGCGAGGCAGTCGCGCCACCGCCCGAACGGCCTCGGCCAGAGGCTGTTCGCCGACCAGGGGAATGGTATCCACCGAAATGTGCTCCCCGCGGATGTTGTGCCGGTCGGCCTCGCTGATGGCGCCAATCGCCACCTGCCCGACCTGCGCCCCGCCGCCCATGATGATGATGCGCTTGCCGAAGATGCGTTGCATGGTGCCCGTGATGTCCACATGCCTCACAATGGGCAGGGCACGCAGGGAAGCCGCCAGCGCCTCGGGATCGCCGGGCAGGGAAACCTCGAAGTAAGTGCGAGCCTCGTCGGGAGTGTTGGCGAGAATGGCGACGGAATCGATATTCCCCTCGTGTTCGGCGATGACTCCCGTCATGCGATGGAGCACGCCGGTTCCATTGTCGGCACTTATCACGATCCCAATCGTGTCAGCTTGCATGAATTACCTTTCCGGAGCGGGCGGGGAGCGTAGGGTGAGCGCGACAGCAACTTACTCGCCGGTGTTCGGCACCGGGTTCTGCGGCTTGGGTTCCGCGGCGCCCTCGGCAGGTGGTGTCTTGGGCGGCGGAAGCAGGACGTTGAAACCCGCGGGGGTGAACTCGACGGTGCGGACCTGCCCGCGCGGACCAACCGCGCCAATGTCGTTCCCATTGAACCGGATCACCACGCCGCCTGCGTTTCCCAGCAGGATCCTGGCATTCTCGTTCGCCACCGCCGTCACCAACGGCTCAGCCGGCGAAATCACTCGCGCGAGAACCACCTTGCCATCGGTGGTGATGCGCACCCAGGTGTCTTCTTTTGACGAAATCGAAAGATTCAACTTACCCGGCACCACAGGTACAGTTACTGGTTCCTGTGCGGGTGTCTGCTGCGCGGTCACCGGAGGTGCGGCGGAAACGGGTGCTCCGGGCTGTGCCGCTACGTCCGGATTCCCTGCCGCGGGCGACGCAGGCGGCGGCGCGGCATCCGCTTTGGCGGAAGGATTGGTTGGCTGTACCGGAGGCGGAGACACGGGTTGCTGCGGGGTGACGCCGGAACCACCCTTGATCACCGTTACCGGCTGCGACTCCGGCGTCACGTTGGCCGATGTCGAGCCGAGTTGCGATCGTTGCCACAGCCAGAAGATGGTACCGCAGCCGACAATCACCGCCGCCAGCGCGATTACCGATGCCGTCAGCTTTCGTGCGCCAATCGCCGACGCGGTTCCTTCGGGGAGAGGATCCAGTGCCGGCTTGGACACCGCCCGCTCCTCGGCAAGATAGAGCGACGACGAAATCTGGACAAGGCTCACGTCGGGAGCCGCAACCTGGCGTTCCAATGCCGCATGCAACTCCGCATCGGGCATGCCCAGGAATTTCGCATACTGCGTGGTGAACGCCCGCGCGAAGAAAACGCCGGGCAGAACGGCGAAGTTGTCCCGTTCCAGTGCATCTAGAAACTGGGCCTTGATTCGGGTCTGTTGAGCGATGTGAGCAATGCTCAAACCCTGCCGCTCGCGTTCGCGGCGTAGCATCTCGCCAACGGTTGCCATGACAGGCGTGCCTTTCCTTCCATCTATAATACAACGAGTCCGTCCAAAACAAATCCGTGCAAGTCGAGAGAATGCAAGAAGTTTCGGTGATCGTAGTGAACTGGAACCGGCGCGAGCTGTTGCGCCGTTGCCTGGCGTCCTTGATGAACCAGCGGGATGTGGAGGCGGAGATCATTCTTGTGGACAACGGTTCCACCGACGGCAGCGTGGAAATGGTGGGGGCCGAGTTCGCATCCGGTAAGCCTTTTCCCGTCAAAGTGATCGCAAATTCCAGCAACCGGGGCTTCTGCGCTGCGAACAACCAGGGAATTGCCGCCGCCCGGCATCCCTGGATCGCGCTGCTGAACAATGACGCCGAGGCCGAGCCCCGTTGGCTCGCCGAACTCTGCCAGCTTGCCGCCGCCGCGTCCGATATCGGGATGGCTGCATCGAAGATCATGGTCTACGACGAGCCGAACCGCATTGACAAGGTGGGCCACCTGATCTTCTTCGATGGCCAGAACCGGGGCCGGGGCTCCGGGGATCGCGATCACGGCCAGTACGATCAGGCCGAGGAGATCGCCTGGCCCGATGGCTGCGCGGCCGTCTATCGAAAGGCGATGCTCGATCAGATCGGCGGCTTCGACGAGGATCTGTTCGCCTACGCCGATGATGCGGAGCTCGGACTTCGCGGCCGCATCGCGGGTTGGCGCGCCGTCTACGCTCCCCGCGCCGTGGTGCGGCACCGGCGAGGCGCGACGCTGGGGGTGCGCTCCTTCCAGCGCGTTGTCCTGATTGAGCGCAACCGGATCCTGCTGGCGGCGAAACTGTTTCCCTGGAGTCTGCTGCTGCTGAATCCGCTCTTCTACGCCGCCCGCCTGGCTGCCGGCGCCTGGGCCGCGCTGTTGGGACGGGGCGAAATCGGGCGCTACGCCGGGTGGCGCGAGAAGTTCGGCGTCGTACTGGCGATGATTCGTGGCGACCTTGAGGCGCTCACCATGTTGCCGCGCATGCTGGCCAAGCGCCGCCAACTGCGCACGATCCGCAAGCTCAGCACCTGGGCACTGCTGCGTCTGCTGTGGCGCTACCGGATCACTTTACGCGAGCTAAGTCAGCAATCTATCTGATTGGGCCGACGGCACGTTTGGGGTACACTGTAAGGCGGTCCCAACAGATCTGAATCGAGCTGTTCCGAGAGAACGATTGGCGAAGAAGCGTAGCCTCCGTAGCGCGAACCGCAAGGCGTCCCAGGGCGACGAGGCCAACCTGCGTCTGCCGGGTCTGGAGGCTGCGGAGGAGTCCGCGGCGCCCCACTCTCAGGTGCCGGATGATTTGCCCCTGATTGCCCAGGTGGAGCAGGATGGCGTGCCGGATGCCGCGGAAGCATGGGAAACGCGCCGCGCGGAAGATCGTGGCCAGTTGAACGGCAGCCGGGGCGTACCCGATGCACGATCCGGGCAAGAGCACTCTGCCCGCGAAGACTTCTCTGAAAATCACTGCCCGGCGTGTGGGTGCAGGGATTACCGGACCCTTACGCGGGGGTCGGACCGGCTGTACGCCACCACCACAAAGTCGTTTCTGTTAGTGGAGTGCTCGCAATGCCTTTTGATTCGCCTTTTTCCCTGGCCATCACCAGCCGAATTGGCGACTTACTATCCCGACCATTACTGGTTTGACGCCGGCGAAGATACTTCGGGCGAACTGGCCGAGCGCTACCGGCGCTTCGTGCTCGCCGATCATGTGCGATTCGTGATGGGGGCGGTACGGTCAGCCCGCATGCCCGAACCGGTGCTCGATGTCGGCTGCGGCGGCGGTCTTTTCTTGCGAATGCTGTACGAACGCGGCGTGCCAGTGATTGGGCTGGATGTCGCGGTGGCTGCGGCTGGCGTGGCATGGCGCCGGTTGGGCGTGCCCGCGGTGTGCGCGAGCCTCGCGCAGGCGCCATTTGCCCCCGAGACCTTCAGCGTGATCACTATGTTTCACGTGCTGGAACACCTGTACGATCCTGCTGCCTACGTGGATGAAGCAAGGCGGCTGCTAAAGCCCGGCGGACGGCTCATCGTGCAGGTGCCGAACATCGATTGCTGGCAGTACTTTCTAGCTGGAGAGAATTGGAATGGTGTCGACATTCCGCGGCACTTGATTCACTTCAAAGCCAAAGACGTCGATGCGCTGTTGGAGGATTGTGGCTTTGAGATCCTGCGCCACAAGCACTATTCCTGGCGGGACAATCCGGCAGGACTTGCCACCACCATCGCTCCCGGGCTCGACCCCATGTCACGCCGGATTCGGGGAGTGCCGGAGACACCGCGCGGACGGCTGATCAAGGATCTGCTGTACTTTGGGCTGGTGCTGGCGTCGATTCCATTCACGGCGATGGAGGCGGCGGTACGGCAAGGCTCGACGATCATGGTGGAGGCGCGGCGAAAGGCGTGATGGCCGCCACGCAAGGCTATGGCTGGTTGAGTCGCCGTCTGCCGCGATTCCTCTATCGCTACCTGTGGCACTTTGAATCGCGAATTGTGGATGAGGTGACGGCGCTGGCGCAGCGTGCGGGTACTGGGGCTCGAGTTCTGGACGCCGGTGCGGGCGAAGGGCAGTATCGCGGGCATTTCGCGGCGGCGCGGTACATTGGGGCGGATCTAGGGATCGGCGATACGGCGTGGGACTATCGCGGGCTCGATGTTGTGTGCGATCTCTGTGCGCTTCCGTTTCCCGATGGTGTGTTCGACGCATGCCTGAACATCGTGACGCTGGAGCACGTGCGGCGGCCCGACGCCGTTCTGCGCGAGATCAGCCGCACGTTAAGGCCGGGTGGGCAATTGCTGCTGGTCGCCCCGCAGGACTGGCAAGTCCACCAATCGCCGCATGACTATTTCCGCTACACGCGACACGGGCTGCAGTATCTGCTCGAGAGCGCCGGATTCGTTGAAGTTACCATCGAGCCCGGTGGTGGTTACTTCCGGCTGATGGGCCGCCGGATGCTGAACGGGCTGGAGTACTTCCCAGGGCCGCTGAAACTGCTGGCCGCGGCCCTGTTGCTTCCCCTCGGAGTGCTCTTTCCTTTGTTCGATGGGTTGGACAGCAGGCGCGACTTCACGCTTGGGTACTTCTGCCGGGCCGTCAAGCGGTGACCCACCTCCTGTCAGAAGTTGAACCGCACCACGAATTCGATCAGCCGGCCGCCCGGGTTGTTTGTGCCGGAAACCGTGAAGTCGCGGAAGGCGTTCGTCACCTGCCCGAAGTTCGATCCGATCGCGGTGGTGTTTACTTCGTTTGCCGCCGCACCCATAAGTAAGTTGGCGATGTTGAACGCATTCAGGAACTGCGCCCGTACTTCGATGTTCTTGCCTTCGCTGATGCGCGTCTTCTTGATCAGACTGAAGTCCCAGTATTGCTGCCAGACTCCATAGAGGAAGATCCGCTGGCCAAGCTGACCGGCGTTGGTGGGTGGTCCGATGTACGGCTTGCTCCGATCCAGATCGGTAAGTGCTCGTCCGCCGACTTCGAACGCGGCGAGCGTATTCTGAATCAGCTCCGGTGGCAGGAAGTAAATCAGCGTATTCTGATTTGGGCTTGCGTTCGGGAATTTGCGGATACTTACCAGGTCCTGTAACTCTCGGCGCGTGATTCCGTTCAAAATCACTCCCGCGTCGGCGGAGTTGCTCTGGCCGCTGGCGGAATTGAACGTCTGCCGCCCGCTGCGCAGATAGAACGGCGAGCCGGACTGTAATCGCGACACACCCGCGATCTCCCAGCCTTCCATAGCCTTGCGGGCCACCGCGGGTCCCGTGGAAAAGTAGCGGCGCCCCGGCCCGACAGGCAATTCGTAGATCCAGTTCGTCTTGATCGCATGCCGGATGTCCCATGGCGACGGACCTTTGTCGAGCTTCGAATTCCGGAACGTCGTCGGCTGGCTGAATACCGCCGAGCTGGATGCCAGCATGTTCGAAATCGCCTTCGCAAAGGCGTAGCTCCCCTGTAACAGGAAGCCGTGGCGAAGCCGTCGGCGAACTTCGGCTTGAAACGCGTTGTAAGTGGAGTGGCCGCCATTGGTCATGAGGAACGCACCGCCGCCTACCACCGTCGGATTCGCCACAAACAGATTGGCTGGATAACCGGCATTGGTTAATCGCGTCATTCGCGGCGCGTTGAACGCGATGCCGTTGGCCACCGCGCCCGCCTCCCCTCGAAGTAACTGGTTCGCGATCACCGTATCGCTGGAGAGGCCAAGGGCCGTCTGGAGAATCGGAATCGGCGCCTGGCCGGGGAGTCCGCGGTTGCCGAAGTCGACCGATGAGGGGGCGGTGCGGCGGTTGATCTCGAGATTGCGCGCCGCCGCATTGAACTCGTTGAGAAATCCGTTTTCCAGGATATTGACTTCGTTCAGATTCACCTGCCGCCAAAGACCAGTTCCGTGGTTACCGACGTAGCGTAAGTCGATGACGGTGTCCTGCCCGATCTCCCTTTGTAGGCTGAGGCTCCAACTCTGGACATATCCCATCTTGAGGTTGTCATCGAACTCGTTCACGGAGTTGCCCGGAAGAACCGGGAGTGGAAACGAAGGCTGCTGCTGGAATGGACGCACCGGATAGCGCGCATCTGAGAAATGCACGCTTCCTGGCGCACCAAATTCCGCCGGGAAGTTATTCGGGTCGATGGCCAGTGACAACGTGCGGCCCTGGTTCGATCCGAGAATGTTCACGAAAGTGTTCATACCTTCTCGAATGGTTGCAATCGAGTAACCTCCTCGAAGCACCGCCCGGCCGCTTCTCCCCGAAATCCAGGATAATGGGCCCTTGAGTTCGGGTAACTGATACACCATCCCAAGCGATGGCTGTACGTTCTTCCAGTAAGTGCGATAGACGCCCTGGCCGGGCTCCACGGCCGCGAAACTCGGTGCGCGCCCCGGGGTATGGCCTGGTAGAAACAGATTGCCCGCGCCAGATATGCCGTAAGCGCCCGCGGCGCCGCCCGTAGTCGTGTAGATTCCGCTGAGGTTCTGGAACGGAAGCTGCACATCCCAGCGAACTCCAGCGTTGATGGAAAAGCCGGGGCGCACTCGCCAGTTGTCCTGTACGAAAAGGGCGAACTCTCGCTGGCGGTTGCGGTCAATCGCACTGAAGGGGCCGTATTGCTTCGACTCCTCGGAAACCGACGCCGACCGTGTGATGGTGCCGATGCGGCCGGTCAGCGACGAGTACAGGGCTGCCGCTTCATTGCGCTGTGCCGGTGTGCTATTCGGAAAATTCACCATGTCGAAAAGCGCTGTACTGCCGGTGTTGATCGGATCGTTGGTGGCCACTTGAAAGCGCATCGTCGGAGTCACTTGCGTGCCCAGATTCTCCTGGAACAGGTTGATTTGTGTGAAACTCCCTCCGAAGTTCAGCACGTGCGAATTCCGCACGTTGGTCAGATTCAAGCTCGCCTGCTTGACCGGCGAATTCCTCCTCGAAGTCGTGCTGCCGTTGTAGGGTGTCGTCAGATACGCTGTTGTCGACGCCGGCAGCGACCAGAGAATCGCATGTCCGTTCCACTGCGAGAACAGGTTCGGCGTAATCTCCTCGCGGAACAGCGAATTGCCGCCGCCGAGGCCGAAGCGGAGTTCGCTGGTGAGCCGCGAAGTCAACACCGATCGCAACGCCATCGCTCCGGTGAACTTGATCTGACGGACGCCTGCATTGGGCTCGGTGCCGAGAACCGTACCCGTGCCCGGCAGGAACGGGATGATGCCGTTCACACCGTCGGGGATCGAGGTGAAGCTCTGGTAGTGTGTCGTGAATTCCAAATGGTGCTTCTGGTTGATGTCGTAGTCCAGGCGCATGGTCGGGAAGTGGCGCTTGTTGCTCGCTGGAGTCTGAAAGCGAAAGTCGTTGCGGTTGTAGTCGTTGTTGGTCGGAATGCGGCTCTGCAGCGATCCGGCGCCGGCCGAGGTGAGCTGCGCAATCAGATCGAAGCTGCGCTTGAGCGTGGGGTCGGGGGCCGTCGGATAAGCGCGCACGCTACCGGGCAGCGTCGGATTCTTCGCCGCGGCCATCTGAAAGAGATTCACCTCGCGAATCGCGCCCGCTGAATCGCGATAGTTGAAGAAGCCCTGGCGCGCTCGATCCGTCAGCACCGTCACCGGGCCGCCGTTGTAGGTCTGCGGCAGGCGGAATTCTTCAAAGTTCACGAAGAAGAACGCCTTGTTACGTTTGATTGGCCCGCCGACGCGCCCGCCGAATTGATTCAGGATGATGCGGTCGCGAGGCAGTCCGTTCACATTGTTGAAGTAGAAGTTGGAGTTGAAGAAGTCGTTGCGATGCTGCCAGAACAGACCGCCATGCCAGTCGTTCGTGCCGGCCTTTGTCACGAACTTCACCTGTGCGGCACCCTCGCCCAGACTCTCCGCGCCCGCCGCCGCCGTGATCATGGTGACCTCTTCCACGGCATCCTGCCTCGGCTGAATGCTTGCGAAAAAGCCGTCATCACTACGAAGGAGATTGTCCTGAATGTTGATCCCATCGAGCGTGATGTTCATGCTGCCCTTGGGCAGACCGTTAATCGATGTGGTGCGCGGCGTGCCAGGTGTTGCCGAACCCGGTTGCGTCACGATGAGTTCCAGCGCGTTGCGCGAAGTGAAGGGAAGCTCGTTGATCTGGCGTCCGGTGATCGTGGACGCCACCGTCGCAGTGGATGTCTGCAGCACTTCGGCGGCGCCCGACACCTCAATGGTCTCCGTTACGGAGCCAAGTTCCAGCTTCAGGTTCACCGTGGCCGGCACTCCCGCGTCGACCTTCACATCCGGCACCGAGCTGGATTTGAAGCCCGTCGCCGATACGGTGACCCGGTACGTCGCGGTTGGCACGGCGGGAATGACCCACTCGCCACGCTCGTTCGATTGTGTTGTGAACGTCTGCCCGGTGGCGACGTTGCGCGCTTGCACTTGCGCGCCGATGATCGCTGCGCCGGTTGGATCCGCGACGGAACCATCCAGACGGCTGGTCGTGATTTGACTATTGGCGGTGGCGCAGAACAACGCGGCCGCAAGGGACACACGCACGAGAGAGAACATGGTCACCCCCTGAAACGCTTTCCTCAAACTGGGAAGTTGATTCAGTGTAGGGGCTTGCTGGCAGGGCGGCACTCCCGTGGACCGTTACACATGAGAATCGCCTTGTTTCATGTGCAAACGGTCAGCCTTTCATACGTTCATTCTCGAGCGCCGGAGGTGCGATATCATGAGCGTTTTGCTAACTCTGGGCCACGCACATTCAGGGAATCCCGCCGGCAGGAAAGACAGATTTGATGTGGACAGCCGCTGTGGACAACCGCTGTGGCCGGTGATGGTGGAGCGGCTGCGGCGGTTGTGGTTCAGGAGACGTGCGCGGTGCGAATGCAGTTTCGGGGCGAGAACGGCCAGCGGGCCTCTTTGCTCGTGACAAGGGAAGGTGACGATTGATCCGGTTTTCTCTCATATTGGTGTTCCTGGCTTCGGGAAACGCCGTTGCGCAGGGGATTATTGAAACCTACGCGGGCACAGACTGGTCCTTCGGGCCGCTTCCCGCACGCGCAGTCGACATGCCCCTCGCCGAATTGACGGCAATGGCCGGCGACGTTCATGGGAACCTGTACTTCGCGGCGGAGAACCGTATCTTTCGGGTCAACACAGACGGGATCGCGCAGTTGATCGCAGGCAACGGATTGCCGGGCTATTCGGGCGACGGCGGCGATGCGCGAAACGCCTCGATCGGCCTTGTCGAATCAATCGCTGTGGACGCAACGGGAAATGTTTACTTCCGCAGCGCAGGGGTTCTGCGCATCCGCGTAATTCGACCCGACTTCAACATCCGGACCTTCGCTGGCACGGGAGAGCGTCGACCGGATGCGGATCTTGCACTACCGCCGATGCCGGCGCTGGAAGCTACTTTCAGTGACATCCTGTCGATCGCGGCGGATTCGACGGGTAGTCTTTATGTTGCTGAGCCGCTTCTGGTCCGTAAGATCGGGACCGATGGAGTCATCCGGACTTTTGCCGGGGGCGGCGATCGGGCGCCCAATGAAGGAGTACCGGCGCTTGAAGCCACGTTGCGGCCACCTGTCGCCGGTTTCAGCGGGAACTACGCGCCTCTTCTGGTGGACCCGAATGACCGTCTGATTCTCTGGGCAGGCTACCGGGTAATCGCCATCGGCCAGGATGGCATCATGAAGTGGATCGCGGGGACTGGCAGGGCGGGGACGCGTCTGGGGGCAACTGCGCGAGAGTCCGATCTGCTGATCCGCGGATTTGCCGCTGGAGCAGACGGCTCCATCTACATTTCCAATTTGCAGTTTGGCGTTCGCATCCTGGCGGTGACCGAGGATGGGTTGATTCGAAGCGTAGCCGGCAACTCGACATCCCAGTCCTCGGGAGACGGAGGCGCTGCAACCGAGGCTGGATTGGGGCAATCGCCGCGACTTCTTGCCGTCGCCGGCAGCGCTCTCCACTTGGATGACCGGCTGTGCTACTGCGTCCGGCGTATCGACAGTAGCGGCATCATCAATCGCTACGCCGGCAATGGCCTTCTTTCGCGGCCTCCCGAGGGCGCGTCGAAAGAGGAGGCGCACTTTCTCCAACCCTTGGGACTTGCTCTGGATCGAGAGCAGAATCTTTACGTAGCCAGCAGGGGATTGGTAGTGTCCGCCCTTTCGGGTGGCGGCAGTCTGGTCCCGGTTGAGACGGCGGGCCGGATCGAGCAAATCAGTAGGGCGGGGCAGTATCAACACTTGGCCGGAGGATTCGGCGGGAGTGGTCCCAAGAACGTGCGTCTCAGTGGCGTCACTGGGATTTTGGTGGATCCGGGCGGACGGCCCGTTTTTGGGGCTGACCTGCCGTCTCAACTCCTCCGCCTGGAATCCGACGGAAATCTCTCGCAGATCTGGCGCGGAGGGATGCTGGCCCCGATCACGGGGCATTGGCGCGGGTTGCTGCCCGATACGGAGCAGGGCAGTTACCTCATCGCAACTGGAACCTCACCACGTCAGGTCCGCCGGCTTTCGGCTGACGGGACCTCAACGGTAATCGCCGGCGACGGACGCAACGGGTTCTTCGGTGACGGTGGTCCTGCGGTGTCCGCAGGCTTTCGCGAGCCTCACGCCCTTGCCTACAACGCCGCAGGCGAACTCCTGATCACCGACGTCGCCGACCACCGCGTCCGCAAGATCGACCGTGCCGGCATCATCACCACCATCTGCGGGAACGGCACCGCGGGCTCCACCGGTGACGGGGGACCCGCCACCAACGCAACTCTCAACGCGCCGTCAGGCATCGCCGTCGACAACCGGGGCCGCATCTACATTCTCGAGCGGGATGGGCATCGCATCCGGATGATCGACGAGCGCGGCATCATCCAGACCATCGCCGGCACCGGAGAACCAGGTTATTCGGGCGATGGTGGTCTCTCGACGCGCGCGCGCATTGATGGCCCCGACATGGGGATCGCCATCGCGCCGAATGGCGACATCTATTTTTCCGACACGGGGAACCAGCGGATCCGGGTGATTCGAGCACCGCTGCCTGTCGGCCCTGTTTCGAGGGTCAGGCTCCCGGTGCAGGCCGGGCAAGGTCAGATCAGCCGGGTTCCGCTGCCCGCGCTACAACTGCCAACCAACATGGTTGTCACTGTGCGCTCACGAACAACCGGCGGGAACTGGTTGTCCGTGACGCCAGCGGTTGCTCCCACTCCAGTTCAACTGCAGGCCACGCTGGACGCCTCCGCCCTCCCCCCCGGCACTTACAATGGAGTGATCAGCGTGTTGTTCGACACCTCGGTACTGCTGGAGGTCGATGTGGTGCTCACCGTTACGCCCGCGACTCCGGGCAGGCTCTTGGTTCCCACGCAGCCGGTGTCATCCTCACTTGAAGCGGGAGCGACGGAAACACGCGACATCTCCCTTGTGAATGAAGGCGGGCAAGCGTTGCCGGTCACGATATCCCTAGCCGTCGATGGGAGCGCCCGCTGGCTTTCGGCAACTCCCGCATCGGCCACGCTCGGGCCGGGGGAACGGCTACCCCTGAACTTGCGGATTTCAGCAATGGGGCTGGGCGCCGGCACTTACTCCGGTTCGGTGTTGGTTCAGGGCGGAGGCCAGCAGGTCCGTGTCCCGGTGGCTTTGGTGGTGAAGCAGGCGGCCCGTCCAAGCGTAGTGGTCTCGCAGGCAGGGCTCACGTTCGTGGCGGTTGCCAAGGGCGGAGCGCCCGCGCCACAGAGTGTTGGCATCCTCAACGAAGGCACCGGGGAGATGACCTGGCAGGCAAGAGCCAGCACACTGGGCGGCGGAAACTGGCTGGCCGTGGATACCGAGAGCGGACGCGTTGCTCGACCGTTACAGGACGTTGCCCAACTCGCCGTGAGTGTCGACCACCGCAACCTGGAACGCGGCGACTACTACGGGCGCGTCGAGATCACTGTTCCCGGCGGATCACCGCAGGTCGTGACCGTTCTGCTCCGTGTGTTAGCCGAAGGTTCGCCGCAGCCGCCAGAAGTGCGGCCGACCGGATTGATCTTCATCGGCGCTCCGGGCGCGAATCCGGGATCCCAGAGTGTCACCGTGTCCAACCTGCGTGCCGCGCCGGTGAGCTTTTTCAGCTACCGCGGGACCGAGGATGGCAGGCAGTGGTTCACGCAACTTCCCTCGATCGGCTCGGTCCAGCCGAATGCGCCCGCGCGCATCGCGGTCCAGCCGGACTTTGCGGGCCTGGAGCCGGGCATCCGCCGCGGAGGTCTCTCGCTGCAGTTCGGCGACGTGATCCAGAGCGTCAACGTTCTTTCGATCGTGGCGCCACCCGGGACGCAGTTCGATGCCAAAGGCCTTGCAGGACGCGCTCTGGCCGGCTGTGCGTCAAAGAACATTCAAATCCAGTTCACTTCGCTGCGTGACGGATTCGAGGCCGCGGTCGGCGAACCGCTCACCGTGGAAGTGAAAATGGTGGACGATTGCGGCACACTGCTCACTCCACAAACCGCGCCGGGCGCGAAGCCGGTCGCCTACATCGCCAATCGCGGACAGATTACGTTGAACCACATTGGAGCCGGGCTGTGGACGGGCACCTTGAAGCCGACTGCGGCGAGCAGTACGCCCGTCGATCTGAACGTCGCGGTGAATGTCGAGAATCGGTTGTCTGTCGGTGGACGTAGCGGGACGATCCGTGAGTTGAGCCGCACGCCGATCGTGCAAAGCGGTTCACTGCGGCACTCCGCGAGCTTCATTACGGGCGCACCCGTGGCGCCAGGCCAGTTGATCAGCATTCTCGGAGGAAACCTTGCCGACCGCGAGAGCCGGGTGAATGCTCCTCCATTTCCCCAATCATTGGATGAGACAGAAGTGCTGCTCGGGGGCAGGCCGTTACCACTGTTGTTCACCAGCACTGGCCAAATCAACGCGCAAATCCCTTACGATCTGGCGTCGGACGTTCAGCACCAGGTGGTCGTGCGCCGGGGCAACACGCTCTCCGTTCCGGAACAGTTTGTCGTCGCACAGGCGCAGCCAGGAATCTTCACAGTCAATGAACAGGGATTCGGACAAGGCTTCATTCGAAGGGCCGACGGCCGGGTTGCCGACGCGGCGAATCCCGCGCGGAGAGGGGATACTGTCGTGATTCTTTGCACTGGGCTGGGGCTCGTGACGCCGCTGCTTCCGCCGGGCGCACCTGCTCCCCCCACACCGCCCACCGTAGTTGCCCCCGTTCAGGCGGCCATCGGTGGCCGGACAGCCATCGTCGTCTCGGCCACGTTGGACCCCGGTTCCGCGGGCAGGTATCGTGTTCAAGTCACGGTGCCTGCCGATAGCCCGTTGGGAAGTCAGATTCCCGTTGTGATTACCGCCGCCGGACGATCGAGTGAACCGGTAACCATGGCTGTCCAGTAGCGGCAACCGATCGAATCACACGAGCCGACTCAGAATCGGCTGCCACTGCCGGCGAATCGCGCGACTAGGGCGTTGCAGCCAGCATCGGGTGCCGTTTCTCTGCCACGGGTATCCACGGATCGAGATCGATCCCTTTTCTGGCTTTACGTCAACAAATCTGTTGACACGACCAAAAAGCGGATATATGCTATCCGTGTTATCCTGATTTGCGATGCTTGGCAAAACTTCACTCTCCGCAATCCGGTCCCTGGTGCTGCTCGCGCAACAGCCCAAAGAGGATGACTGCTGGCCCCCGCGCCGCATCGCCGAAGCGCTCGGCGAATCGCCTACGTATCTCGCCAAGGTCACCCGCCACATGGTGAAGGCGGGCATTCTGGAAGCCGAAAAGGGTGTGAAGGGCGGAGTACGGTTGCGAAGAGCGCCGGCTGAGATCACGCTCCTCGCGGTCGTGGAAGCATGCCAAGGAACGATCGTCGGCGACTACTGCAAATCCGCGCGTCCTGAGCCGAGCTACTGCAATTTCCACCGCGCGGCCCTGGAACTCCACGCCGCGATTACCGGCGTGCTGGGCCGCTGGACGCTCGCGCACCTGTTGGAGAAGCCATTCTCCTCCGGCAAACTCACGGGCGGCGTCACATGCCTCATGGGCGCGCTGAGCCTTCATGCAATCAACAGCAGACCCGCCGCAAGGAAGGGCGCCGTCTCATGACACCACTGCGCGTCGATGTTCCGGGCGAAGGATACTACCAAAACCTGATTTCCTGTCAGGTGGCGTGCCCGGTTCATACCGACGCGCGCGGCTACGTTCGTGCCATCGCGCAGGGACGGTTCGAAGAGGCCTATCTGATCGCCCGAGGGCCAAATCCTTTCGCGTCCATCTGCGGCCGCGTGTGTGGCGCGCCGTGCGAAGCCGCATGCCGGCGTGGCAAGGTTCCCCGGGCGGGCGACGACGGCCAGTTCACCGGCGTCGACCGTCCCGTTTCCATTCGAGCGTTGAAGCGCTTTGTCTGCGAGAAGCACGGTCCCGAAGCCTGTGGCTCCGCCAGTGTCCTGCACGATGTGCAGAATTTCGAGCCGCCCGTCGCGGCGAACGCGGAAGAGATGGCGTCCCTGCTTCGCGCCACTTTTGACGGCCGTGTTCCGCAGCTTGCCTCGCAACTCGTCGCCATCATCGGCGCCGGTCCGGCGGGCCTTTCCGCCGCACACGACCTTGCCTTGCTCGGTGCGCGGCCAGTGGTCTTTGAGACGGAACCCGTCGCCGCCGGAATGCTCGCCGTTGGCATCCCCGCCTATCGTCTGCCGCGCGAAGTCATCGAGCGCGAAGTAGACGTGATCCGCGCGCTTGGCGTGACGATTCACTGCGGCGTCACCGTCGGCAAGGACATCTCGTTCGCCGAACTGAGGCGCGATTACGCCGCTGTGATCCTCGCCGTGGGTGCGAAGTCCTCGCGATCGCTCGGGCTGCCCGGCGAAGGTGGACCAGGAGTGTATGGAGGTGTCGATCTGCTCCGTTCGGTCTCACTCGGCGAGCCAGTGAATGTGGGCCGCGAGGTGGTGGTCATCGGCGGAGGAAACGTGGCTTACGACGTCGCGCGAACCGTGCTGCGGCAGATCGCCTACGATACGGCCCGTACCGCGGCGCGGTTGAAGGGCACCTCGTCGGTGCGTCTGGTTTCGCTCGAAGGTTTGGAAGAGATGCCCGCCGACACCGTCGAGATCCTCGAAGGTGATGAGGAAGGCATCGAACGTCTGAATGGATGGGGGCCGGTCGCGATCGTCCGTGACGAACATGGCAAAGTGACCGGAGTCAAGTTCCGCCGGTGTCTTCATGTGTACGACGAGAATCGCCGTTTCGCGCCGGTGTACGACGACAACGATGTGATCGTGCTGCCGTGCGACTCAGTGATGCTGGCCGTTGGCCAATCGCCACAACTCGGATTCCTCGAAGATGGCGGCCGGGATGTCGAACAGTTCCGTCCTGGCTGGCCGAAGTCGGATCCCAAGACATTGGCGACCACGGCGTCAGGTGTGTTCGTTGCCGGCGATCTGGCGCATGGCACCCGCCTGTTGATCGATGCGGTTGCTTCGGGCAAAGCCGCGGCCCGGTCCGTCTATCAATATCTGACGGGGCGTGCACTATCGCCGCACGTGGTGACGTCGCATCTCATCGAAGACCGCTACCGCAGGGAGCGTGGCTACGAAGCGATTCGTCGCGTGCCGGTTCCCATCTCTCATCCGGAAGACCGCTTGCAACACCCGGACGCGCTGGTCGAGACCGGATACAACGCGGAGCAGGCGATGCGTGAGGCGTCGCGATGTCTGGATTGCGGAGTGACGCCGGTGTTCGACAGCGCGCGATGTGTCCTCTGTGGAGGCTGTGCGGATGTGTGCCCGACGCTTTGCCTGAAGCTTGTTCCGCTCACGGAGATCGCCGCCAGTGAGGAGATGCGCGCCACCATCGACGCCGTATTCGGCGCGGACGCCGATCTTTCCGCGCACTCGGCAATCCTCAAAGACGAAGAACGCTGCATCCGCTGCGCCGCTTGTGCGATGCGGTGCCCAGTGGATGCCATCGCAATGGAGCGTGTCGCCTACACGACCGAATGGAGCACTCTATGACCACCAAAGCCAAAACCGGCAAATCCCGGTTGGATCCCGAGCCATTGCCACGCCGCGATTGGCTCGGACTGAGTTCGCTATGGGCCATGGGCGGCGCGCTGTTGTTCGGCATCGCTGGCATGTTGAAACTGCCCAAGGCCGCCGTTCTCGCATCGCCTTCGAAAAAGTTCCGGGTCGCTCTCCCCGAGACGCTCGCGGCCGGCGAGCCATTCATCCCTCCCGGCCGCGCCGTGGCGATCTTCAGGGACAACGAAGGCGTACACGCCGTGTCCACCATCTGCACGCATCTTGGCTGCGTCATCAAACTGAATCCTGACGGTTTCGAATGCCCCTGCCATGGCTCGCGCTTCGGCAAGAGCGGCGAAGTGACAAAAGGTCCCGCGCCGCAGCCTCTCCCATGGCTGAAGGTCAGCGTGAGTAGCGGCAACATCACCGTGGATGAAGGGGCCACGGTTCCGCAAGGAACAAAGGTGGCCGGATGACTCCCACAACCACACCGAAAGACGCGCTGCAGGAGTTTAAACAGAACCTGCTCGCGGTGCCGCGCAGACTGCGCGAAACCGCATTCCGCACGGGGCCGCCGACTACGGATCGCACGCGATCCACGTTCGTCTTCGGCAACGTCTTTCTTCACCTGCACTCGGTGCGCACACATCGCTGGAGCCTGAAGTGGACCACTACCATGGGGCTCGGCATCATGAGTGTCTCCGCATTCCTGATCGCACTCGTCACCGGCGTGATGTTGATGTTCTACTACAAACCTTATCCCGACGCCGCTTATCAGTCGATCAAGGACATTCACTTCGTGGTGCCGACCGGCAGATTGATCCGTAATCTGCATCGCTGGTCGGCAAACATCATGGTCATCGCAGTGATCCTGCATATGGCGCGCACGTTCTACACGGCAGCCTACCGGCGTCCGCGCGAGTACAACTGGCTGATCGGAATTGCACTGCTGGTCGTCACGCTTGGACTGTCGTTCACGGGATACCTGCTGCCATGGGACCAACTCGCCTATTGGGCGATCACCATCGGCGCCAACATCGCACAATCGCCGCGCGAGGTCACCGATGCACTCGGAATCACGGACTACTTCGATCCTGGTGGCTTCCAACGTCTGCTCCTGCTCGGTTCTGATCAGGTCGGCGCGGAAGCGCTCATCCGCTTCTACCTGCTGCACGTGATGATTCTGCCATTGGCCATCGCGGCTCTGATGGGCGTGCACTTCTGGCGCATTCGCAAGGACGGTGGCATGGTCCGTCCTGCAAACGCCGATGATCTATTGCAACGCGAGACACAAGACGATGCGTATCCCGTGTTCACCGAGGCGCCGGCGAAGACGTATCAACTGGCCGCGATCGTGAAGGGTCGCACGTCAGTTGTGGGGCGCGGACCCGAGAATACCGTGCCTTCCATGCCGCATCTGTTCTATGCCGAACTCGGCGTACTCATGGTGACTCTTCTGGTGTGTGTGGCCCTGTCGCTCGTCTCGGATGCGCCACTCAAGGAACTCGCGAATCCCGCCGTGCCCGAGAATCCAGCGAAAGCGCCGTGGTACTTCCTCGGCCTGCAGGAGATGGTGAGCTTCAGCGCGTTCATGGGCGGCATCGGGATTCCGGCAATCGTGCTGATCGGCCTCGCGCTGATTCCCTATCTCGATCGCGAGACCGAAGGCACAGGCAAGTGGTTTGGCGGACCGGGCGGCTGGCCTCTGTTCCGATTCTCCTGCGTACTCGGTCTTTCTGTTCCGATTTTGCTGGATGCGTTCGCGATTCGATTCGGATGGCTGCGCGAGTGGTTTCCGCACATCCCTCAGTTGATTGTCACCGCCATCAATCCGGCCACGGTGTTGACGCTGGCCTACGCCTGGTACTCCATCTGGTGCGTGCGCCGCTATCAATCCGTTCGTGCCGGCGCGGTGGCTCTCTTCACTTGTTTCCTTTGCGGATTTCTCGTGCTGACGATCGTCGGCACATACTTCCGCGGTCCCAACTGGATGTTCTACTGGTCGCCGGCGGATTGGCCGAAACATTGACGCCATGAACAAGAACAAATACCTGTTGTTATGTTCCAGCGCCGCGGTGCTGATGTTGTTGGTGTGGGCCGCGGTGGAGGAGAACTATCTTCGCGAATGGCGTCGCATTCAGGCAGTTGGGCGAAGCGACGAAGGCGCCATCCCCGTGCAGTTGCGGCAGGTGGTGAACAGCAATCTGGGCGTATCGGATCGCTGCGTTTCCTGCCACGTTTCCATGGGCCCTGGCGAACAGAGTGTGCGCGGGTCGGCAATTCTCACGGCCCACAAACCAGTGGTTCACGACCCTTCGGAGTATGGCTGCACCGTTTGTCATGGTGGCCAGGGCCTGGCGACCGAACGCGACGATGCCCATGGTGACGTGCACTTCTGGCCCGAGCCGATGCTCGACAAGTCGATGTCCTATGCCGGCTGCGGAACTTGTCACGTTGCGCTGGGTGTTCCGGAAGCTGCGCAACTGAAGGCCGCCACACTCGCGTTCGAACGCCTGGATTGCTACGCCTGCCATCGCGTGGATGGCAAAGGCGGCACCGTCCGTCCCGATCAGGGTGGCATGGAAGGGCCGGATCTAACCCGCGCTGGCTTGGTGCCGTATGACGCGGATTGGCACCGCAAGCATGTGGAGAAGGCGAAGGCTGCCGCAAGTGGACCCTGGCAGACCGCGTTTCGCGAAGTCAGTGACGCGGATCTCGCGCTGGTAAGTGTCTTTCTCAAGACGCGTGTGGGAGCGCCACAGCTTATCGCCGCAAAGAGTGTGTTCCTTTCGGCGGGTTGTTACGGCTGCCACAAGTTGAGCGGAGTCGGCGGCGATGACGGACCCGACATGACTCGCGCAGGTTTCAAGGATCCCGGTCAGGTGAGCTTTGAACACGTCCCCGGCAAGGGCAACATGAAGAACTGGATGGCGGAGCATTTCCGCGCTCCCGCCTCGGTGGTGGTCGGCTCGCAGATGCCTCCATCGCCACTCACCGAAAAGGAGATCGAGCAACTCACCTTCTTCACGTTGTCGCTACGTCGCAAGGAGCTGCGCGACGTCTATCTTCCGAAAGATCGCGTGCAGGCAGCGAAGTTCGGCGCGCGGGAGTTCGCGGACGATGGTGCGACACTCTATGGCGCGTTCTGCGCGGGCTGCCACGGCGCCGACGGACAAGGCCGCAGGCTGCCCGGCTTGTTGTCGTTCCCATCAATTGCAAACGCGGATTTCCTCCCGATCGCGCCCGATCGTCTGCTGGCGATGACGATTGAGCAGGGACGTCCCGGCCGTCGCATGCCTGGTTGGTTGAAGCCGGATGGCCTACGCGCGGAAGAGATCAAGTCTGTGACGGCCTATGTGCGGACACTGGGTGGCCTTGCGCCGCGGGAGACCGATGCCAAGTCGCCGCGATGGGTGGAAGCCGATGCCTCACACGGCAAGAGACTCTTCGAATCCACGTGTGCGGGATGTCATGGCGCGCAAGGCAAGGGCGGGGAAGGGCCCGCGCTGAACAACAAAGTGCTGCTGGAGGCAGCCACGGATACGTACCTCATGGAAACGATCAGCCGGGGCCGTCGAGGCACCGCGATGGCGGGGTTCACTGAGCCTTCGCCAGTTCGCCCCGCTCTCACCCGTTCCGATATGGAAGCACTGATCGCCTATTTACGTTCGATGCAGGGAGGCAAATCATGAGCAAGCAACTGGAACGCCGCGATTTTCTCGCGATGATCAGTGCCGCCGGGTTCGGCGGTCTGGTCGCATCCACTCGTGACGCATGGGGACTGGAAGCGATCAAGAACCCGCTTGCCACCTACCCGGACCGCAATTGGGAGCGCGTCTATCGCGATCTGTGGAAGCACGACTCGGTGTACACCTTCACCTGCGCGCCGAACGACACGCACAACTGCATTCTCAACGCCTATGTGCGAAACGGTGTGGTAGTGCGCATCGGCCCTTCCATGAAATATGGCGAAGCTACCGATCTTCTTGGCAACAAGGTGACCCACCGTTGGGATCCGCGTGTTTGCCAGAAGGGTCTTGCGCTCACCAGGCGCTTCTATGGCGACCGCCGTGTGATGGGATGCATGATCCGCAAGGGTTTCAAAGCGTGGCACGATGCGGGGTTTCCCCGTGAAAGCGACGGTCTGCCTCCAAAGAAGTATTACGACCGCGGCCGCGATGAGTGGATCCGCGTCACGCACGACGAAGGCACGAAGATCGCCGCCGCTGTGTTGAAGAACATCGCGGAGACCTACTCTGGCGACGAAGGCAAGCGGCGTCTGAAAGCGCAGCACTATGACGAGGTCTGCATTGAGGCAACGGAGGGTGCTGGCGTGCGCACCATGAAGTTCCGTGGAGGCATGCCGCTGCTTGGCATTACCCGCGTGTTCGGCATGTATCGCCTGGCGAACTCCATGGCGTTGCTGGATGCCAAGGTGCGCAACGTTGGGCCTGACAAAGCGCTGGGTGCGAAGGGTTTCGACAACTATTCATGGCACACGGATCTGCCTCCCGGGCATCCCATGGTCTCCGGCCAGCAGACCATCGAGTTCGATTTGCATGCCGTGGACCACTGCAAAACGCTCATCGTCTGGGGCATGAACTGGATCACCACCAAAATGCCCGACGCCCACTGGCTGACCGAAGCGCGCCTGAAAGGCACGAAAGTTGTGGTGATTGCTTGCGAGTATTCAGCCACGGCAAGTAAGGGCGACGATGTGATTGTCGTGCGGCCCGGCACCACGCCCGCGCTGGCACTCGGCTTGTGCAACGTCATTCTCAAAGAGAAGTTGTATGACGCGCAGTACGTAAATCAATGGACCGACCTTCCCGTACTGGTGCGTATGGACACGCTGAAGTACTTGCGCGCCAAGGATGTCTTCGGCGGCGAGTTGGCGCAATGGAAGAACACGACTGTACTTGCGAAGAACGAGAAGGAGCCGCCTCCCATTCAACATACGAAGTCGTATGTGACCGAGCAGATGCGTATGGATTGGGGCGACTACGTGTGGTGGGATCGCACCGCCAATGCGCCGAAGCCACTTACGCGCGACATGGTCGGCAAGAACTCCAACGTTCAAAACCCGCTGCTCGATGACTCCGTGGAAGTGACGCTGACCGATGGCAAGAAGGTACGCTGCCGTCCCGCTTTTGATCTGATCCGCGAGTACGCGGCGCACTTCGATCCGAAGACCACCGAGGAGATCACGTGGGCGCCCGCCGCCGCCCTGGAGTCGCTGGCCCGCCACATCGCTAAGGAACCAGGCACCACGCTGATTGCACTGGGCATGGGTCCCAATCAGTTCTTCAACAGCGACAATAAGGATCGCGACACGATGATGCTGGCCGCGCTGACGGGCAACATCGGGAAGATCGCCGGCAACATCGGCTCCTATGCGGGCAACTATCGCGTGGCCCTGTTTAACGGCGCGCCGCAGTGGATCAACGAGAATCCCTTCGACATCGAACTGGACCCCGAGAAGCCCGCGCGCGTGCGCCAATACTGGAAGCCCGAATCCGCCCACTACTACAACCACGAGGATCATCCCTTGCGCGTCGGCAACAAACTGCTCACTGGAAAGACGCATATCCCGACGCCGACCAAGACGATGTGGTTCGCGAATGCCAATTCGATCCTCGGCAATGTGAAGTGGCATTTCAACACCGTGGTCAATGTCCTGCCGCGCATTGAAATGATCGCCGTGAACGAATGGTGGTGGAGCGCCTCCTGCGAGTGGGCAGACATTGTCTTTGGCGTGGATGCGTGGTTTGAACTGAAGCATCCCGACATGACCGCATCGGTGACGAATCCGTTTCTCGTTCCCTTTCCGCGTACACCGATGAAACGCGCTTTCCACACCATCGGCGATATCGACGTTCAGGCGATGGTGAGCGCGAAGCTGGCCGAACTCACCGGAGACAAACGCTTCATCGACTATTGGAAGTTCGTTCGCGACAATCGCACCGACATCCACCTGCAGCGCATTCTCGACAATTCGACAAACACCAAGGGTTACCGCTTCTCCGACCTCGAGGAGAAGGCCAAGCGCGGCATCCCAGCGTTGATGAACAGCCGCACATCGCCGAAGGCGGTCGGATATGACCAGGTGACCGACTCGATCCCCTGGTACACCAAAAGCGGGCGCCTCGAATTCTATCGCGAGGAAGACGAGTTCATTGCGGCTGGCGAGAACCTGCCGGTGCACCGCGAGCCCGTCGATTCGACGTTCTATGAACCGAACGTCATCGTCGCACCGAAGCATGATGCGCTGCGTCCCGATGGTCCCGAGAAGTATGGTGTGAAACGGGATGATCTCTCATGCGAAACCCGTTGCGGGCGCAACGTTGTTCTCACGTGGGATGAGACGAAGAAGACGAAGCACCCGCTGATGAAGGACGGCTTCAAGTTCATCTTCCATACACCGAAGTACCGCCACGGGTCGCACACTACGCCCATTGATACCGACATGATCGCCGTGCTCTTCGGGCCATTCGGCGATCTCTATCGTGAGGACAAGCGCAGTCCTTTCGTCACCGAAGGCTACGTCGACATCAATCCTACCGATGCCAAGGAAATGGGTGTCGAGGATGGTGACTACGTGTGGATCGATCCCGATCCCGAAGACCGTCCGTTCCGCGGGTGGCAGAAGGACAAGCGGAACATGGAATTCGCGCGCTTGCTGTGCCGTGCGCGCTACTACCCGGGTACTCCGCGAGGAGTCACCCGCATGTGGTTCAACATGTACACCGCGACGCCGGGATCCGTGGAGGGACAGAAGGCGCGTGCCGACGGGCTCGCCAAGAATCCTCGCAGCGGCTATCAGGCGATGTTCCGGTCAGGGTCGCATCAATCGGCCACTCGCGGTTGGCTGAAGCCGACATGGATGACTGACTCGCTGGTGCACAAAGCAATGTTCGGACAGGGCATGCGGCAAGGCTTTGAACCCGACATTCATTGCCCCACGGGCGCGCCGCGCGAAGCCTTCGTGAAGATCTCGAAGGCCGAGGCGGGTGGAATGGAAGGCAAGGGTCTGTGGCGGCCGGCGGCAATGGGCATCCGTCCGAAGTACGAATCCGAAGCGATGAAACGCTATCTCGCTGGCGGCTTCTTCAAACAGCAAAAGGAGAACGCATAATGGCACGCGTCTACAACTGGCAGCTTGGCCGCGAGATGTCGTACTGGTATCCCGAGGCGCGCCCGCAGCGCCAATTCGCGGCAGTGTTCGATACGAACAAGTGCATCGCGTGCCAGACCTGCACGCTCGCATGCAAGACCACGTGGACTTCGGGCAAAGGCCAGGAGTACATGCTTTGGAACAACGTTGAAACGAAGCCCTATGGCTCGTATCCGCTGGCCTATGATCTGAAGCTGCTCGAAATGCTCAATGGGCAGCAGTGGAATGGCGCGAAGTACGAAGGTCAAACGATCTTCGAGTCGGCGCCGGCGGGCGAACGTGTCCTCGGATGGCGTCCCGAACAGCAGGACTACGCGTATCCGAACGTCGGCGAAGATGACTGCGCGAACGAAGTGGATCACGGCGCGTTTCTCTCGCTGCCGCACATGAACTGGTTCTTCTACCTGGCGCGGATCTGCAACCACTGCACCTATCCGGCTTGTCTCGCGGCGTGCCCCAGGGGCTCCATTTACAAGAGGCCCGAAGACGGCATCGTGCTGGTGGATCAGGACCGCTGCCGTGGCTATCAGGAATGCGTGCGCGGATGCCCCTACAAGAAAGTGTTCTACAACCCCATGACGGGAACTTCGGAAAAATGCATCGCCTGTTTTCCGAAAATAGAACAAGGCATCCAGCCCCAGTGCTTCGTGAACTGCATCGGGAAGATTCGCCTCGCGGGCTGGATCTCCAAGCCCGATCAGGCGCGCCCCGACAATCCGATCGACTATCTGGTCCACATCAAGAAGGTCGCGCTGCCGTTGTTCCCGCAGTTTGGCCTTGAGCCGAACGTCTATTACATACCGCCGGTCCACGCGCCGGTCTCCTTCAACAAGCAACTGTTCGGACCCGGAGCCGCGGAGGCCATGAAGACCTATCGCAATGCTCCAAACGATCCCGACCTCGCCGGGCTGCTGTGCCTGTTCGGGTCGACCGAAACGTTCGTCACCCGGTTCCGGCGTCAGGGCGACGTTGTGACTGCCACCGATGAGAAGGGCTCCGAGGCCGTGCGCGTACCGCTTCGTGAACCCGTGCACGTGCGGCCCGCATTCGACCCCAAAAATCAACTGGTGCGCATCAACTGTCCGTAGGGCCGCTCATTGAGAGGAGTCATCATGCGTAAAATGTTTCTCATTCTCCCGTTGCTTCTGATTGCGGCATGCAGCAAAGGGCCGAAATTGGCCAATGAAGTCATCGCAACCAAAGCCGCGAAGCTTCCCACCACGCCCGCGGATACAGCGTGGGACAACGCCACCGAGCACATCGCGAAGCTCGTTCCGCAGGATCTGGTGGAACCGCGTTTGATGAAGGCGTCCACGGCTGAGGTCAAGGTTCGCTCGCTCACCAACGGTTCCGATGTCGCGTTCCGCATCGAGTGGGCGGACGACTCGAAGAACGACCTTCCAGGCCCCGCGAAGATGATCGACGCGTGCGCCATTCAAATCCCGGAAAAGATCGAGAAGGATCTTCCGGAACCACAAATGGGCCAGGACGGAAAGCGCGTGCAAGTGACTTACTGGCGCGCGGACTGGCAGGCGAGTGTCGACGGGCGGGGCGACACGATTCGCGATCTGTATCCGAACGCCTCCATCGATCACTATCCGTTCGAGGCCAAGCCGCTGGAGCCAGGGTCGGCGGCTGCGAAGGAGATGGCGATGCGCTACGCACCGGCACGTGCGCTCGGCAATATCCGTAGTGGTCCGCGAGCGGCGCCCGTGGAGGATTTGATCGCTACCGGACCGGGCACGCTGATGCCAGGGCCGTCACTTGGTGCAAATGGAAAAGGCGTGCATGGCAAGACCTCATGGTCTGTGGTGATCAGCCGCAAGCTGCCCGAGGGGCTTGCGCCGAACCAGCGCACGCATGTCGCCCTGGCTGTTTGGCAGGGTTCGCAACATGAGGCAGGCGCGCGCAAGATGCGCAGTGGCTGGATTCCGTTGGTCCGCAGAGGTGATTAAGTGCAACAAGCGATCACACGCGAAACCATGGCGCTTCTTCAGGAGGCGGCCGAGTGGCGTCTTTTGGGACTCATGTTTGAATACCCATCAGAGACATGGAGGCATCAGATCAGTGCGCTCCTCGCCGATCTGCACCAGACAGCCCTCGTCCCGCTTGCGAAGGCCGCCCTCGAGTCGGCTTCTCCCGGATTGCATTTTGCACTCTTCGGCCCCGCGGGCACTGTGCCCGTGCGCGAAGTTACTTATCAAGGCGGCGTGCAGCTTGGATACTTGATGTCGGAGCTATCCGGATACTACAGCGCCTTTGGATATGAGCATGGCGGACAGGAGTCCGACGATCACCTCGCGGTGGAACTCGGATTCCTGTCTTTTCTGAGGATGAAGGAAGCCTACGCCACACTTGCCGGCAACGCGCCGGATGCGCAGTTTGCCGCCGAAATCGGCGAGTCCTTCATCCGAGACCATCTGGCGCTGATGGTGGAGCCTATCAGCAACCGGCTAGCGGCGTTCGCCCCGGAGTACCTTACGGAGGCGGGACGGCAGTTGCTCGATCGTGTGGGCCCCGCTCCCCGTAGCGACTACCCACTTGCCGCAATCCTCACCTCCGGTGACGACTCCGAAGAAATGTCCTGCGGCCCATCCGCCGCCAACGAGGAACTGATCCACATCCAACCTTGAACTGCACTTGCAAAGGAGAACATATGCCCGAACAACATCCCGTGAACGAACTCATGAACGACCATCGTTTGATTGAGAAGGTAATGTCGGCATTGGAAGAGCGGCTTGCGCAGGACAACGACATGTTCCCCGCGGACTTCGTGGCGCAAGCACTGGCGTTCTTCGTCGAGTTCGCGGATGGCCATCACCACTACAAGGAAGAGGAAGCGCTGTTCCCCGCAATGGCGCAACACGGAGTGCCGGTGGAAGGCGGCCCGATCGGCATGATGCTCTATGAGCACACATTGGGGCGCGAACTTCTGGCGGCGATTCGCGACCGGTTGCCCCAGGCGCGGGGCGGTGATTCCGCCGCATGTGCGTCGATCCGGCAACATGCTGGCGACTACATCGGCCTGCTGCGCAATCACATCTGGAAAGAAGACAACGTGCTCTTCCGCATGGCGCAGAACGTGTTGGACCCTCGCGCCGTGGAAGAGTTGGCAGTGCGCTTTCACGACGGCGCGGGGTCAGCCGCGAACCGGCAGAGTGTGCGTCATCACGTGGAGTTCGCCAGCGGATTGACTGGTCACGCTGCCGCTCGCGCGTAACCGTTCTGCCCAAACCGTAATGTGCCCCTGCGACCTTGCGGAGGCCGAAACGTCGAACAGTGGTGAACGCTCGCTGGAGTCCATGACGTGAGGCTGCTTCGCCAGAGGCGTTGGCCGCGCGACCAGCGCCTCAGAACACGCGCCCGAGCCCAAAGTACCAGCGCCGGTGGCCGCGATCGCCCCAACTGCCGCCAAGGTAGATCGGACCCAGCAGCGTCTTCGCCACCAGCACGCTCGACAGGCTCATCGGCACGCCGCGATGAAACTGCGCGCCGTACATGCGGCCTGCCTGATAGAACGTTGTCCAGTACAGCTTGTCGCCTGCCAGCGGAGGCAATGTGATCAGCTCGTGGAGATAGCCGGCGCACTGGTGACCCGATCACGTGCCACGCGCGAATCGCCGTGGCGCTACGCAAGCAGAGGCCGCTTAGAACACCCGTCCGAGCCCGAAGTACCAGCGCCGGTGGCCGCGATCGCCCCAACTGCCGCCAAGGTAGATCGGACCCAGCAGCGTCTTCGCGACCAGCACGCTCGACAGGCTCATCGGCACGCCGCGATGAAACTGCGCGCCGTACATGCGGCCAGCCTGATAGAACGTTGTCCAGTACAGCTTGTCGCCCGCCAGCGGAGGCAATGTGATCAGCTCGCGGAGATAGCCGGCCGTCAACAGGAAGTACTCGTGGCCACGCAACTCATTCGGTCCGTATGCGCCAAGGCGAATCGGTGCTCCGAAGGAGAAGCCCCGGATGCCGGCGTCGCGCGAGTCGAACGACGTTCCGCCGGAGACACCGCCGAGAAAAGACGCTCGCGGACTGATGGGCTTGGCCGCCGTAATGCGCAATTCGGCTTGCGAAAGCGCCGGCAACGTAGATTCGGGAAAATGTTTCAGGCTTGCCAGAATGCGAATGCCGCGCCGCGCGATCACCGCGTCATCCTGACCTTCATAAGCGAAGCGGAACGTGGCCACATCATTGCGGAAGCCGATATCCGGAAACACCGGTGAGCCGATGTCGCGATCCGCGCTCAAACGTCCCAGCGTGTAGCCCGCGCGCAATTCCGCGAAGCGGCTGAAGTTCACTCCCACATCGCCGCCGAGGCCATACTCGCGAAGCCGGTAGTCGGCGATGCGGTCCTGATTCTCGTACACTTCATAGCGCGAGTTCTGCGCAAAGGCCCGTGGCGCGATGAACACGCGGCTCGATTCGGTGAGCGGCCGGTAGTACTCGCTCGTGATGCCGTAACGCGAACCGAATGCGACATCCGTGCGCCACTCTGATCGAAAGCCGCCGAGGTCAAGCGCGGTAAAGCGGCTCAGAAACAGAAACCCGACGTTCGATTGATCCTTGCCATCAATCTCCACCGCGGGCTGAAAGAACGGCGGGCCATGCAGTTTCTCCTGCGCCCGAATCCAAAGTGCCGGTGCGCCCTGCAAGTCCTGAATGCGGTAGGCGAGACTGTCGTATCTGCCGAGCCCGGCAATGCGTGTGAGCTCGCGCTCAATGAGAGCTGTCTGCAGCCGTGTGTTGAGAAACGGGCGCAGTGTCTTCTCGATGGAACGTTCCAGTTGAGGTGTGGTGCCCTCCACTTTGACGCTACTGACCTGCCGCGGAATGGCAGAACGCGCTTTTCTTCGCTGATCGAGGAGCGCTTGATAGGGTGCTGCGTCCAACTGCAACCGTGAGAGGATGCCCTTCTTTGCGCCCGCGGCATCACGGCCCTTGGCGATGATCGATCCTGCGAGTTTGTAGTCGGCTGATGTGAAGCCCTTCAAATCCGCAGTGATCAGGATATCGGCAAGCTGCATGTTGCGCAGTTCATTGTTGCTGACGACGATCGCGACCGTGCGCCCCAGCGTGCCCGTCAGTGTGGAAAGCTGCTTGGGATCAACGGGCCCGGTTGCGAGGTGCACGGCAATCAGCACATCGGCGCCCATGCGTTTGGCCACATCCACAGGCAGATTGTTCAAGCTGCCGCCATCGGTGTATACCTTGCCGTCGCGCACCGCGGGAGCGAAGACCGCCGGCATCGAGATGCTTGCGCGCAACGCGTCTGCGAGCGAGCCTTTGTCAAACACTTCTTCCTTGCCCGAGATCAACTCGACGGCGACGGCTCGAAACGGGACCGGTAGATCGTCAAACGAGGTGAGATTGGGATAGCCCAGCGTCGCACGGCTGAGGATGAGCCCGATCTGATGGCCTGAATTCAATCCGGCAGGAAACTGCACGCCGTTGCGGAGTCCGAATTCGAGGCGGTTGGGATATGCGATGCGATCTTCTTTGCGGCGATAGGAGAGCGCGGTGAAGGGCACCTGGCCGCCGAGGGTGACATCCCAGTCAATGGCCGTGATGAGTTCGCGCAACTCGCGGGTGCTCATGCCGCTTGCGTAGAGCCCGCCGATCAACGCGCCCATACTTGTGCCGGTGATCAGATCAACGGGGACCCGGTTCTCTTCCAGCCACTCCAGGACTCCGATGTGTGCAAGCCCAAGCGCGCCACCGCCTTCAAGCACGAGTCCGATTTTCGGGCGTGTGACGGTGGGAGTCTGCGCCTCGCACCACTGGGGAATCAGAAACAGGAAGAGGAAGCAGAAGCGCACCTACTCGCCTCGTGTGCCAGCGGGTGTCACCACGCGGTGCGTCTCGTAGAAGATGTCGAGCGCCATGGTCGCGCTGGCGGTCGCGCGCACCACAACCTGATAGCTCGCCGGGAACGCGCCCATGCGTTCCCGCAGAGATGCGAGTTCGCGTGCGGAAGTCCAGAACTCCGCGGCGGCCTGGGCTCCGGCTGAGTTTGTTCCAGTAAGGATGACCGTGCGGTGTTCGCCGCCGGGTGAGCCCTCGCTCGGCAACACGGTGATCAGGCCGTAGACGACATCGGCATAATCATTGGCGCCGTACTTGGGAAGCAACCACTGATCGTTGCTGACTTCGCGGATAGCGTACTCGCGAAGCCCGGGATGATAGTCGACCGTCAACGGCTGCCGCTGCATCAGCTTTGCAACGAGTCTGCTGTACTCGGGTCTTCCGAGCACGATCGCGTTGCGCTTGCGGATCAGGGGCTCGGCAGCCACGCGGCTCGGAAGCACATCCCATGGGACTCCGGACCGTTCGAGCACGCGGCCGACGATCGACATGGACATCGCGTCGCCCCACAGTGGTGCGTTGGGCGTCGGCCGGACGAAGAGTTCGTTTGCGGGCGGCAGCGAAGGGATCTCGCGATACCAGCGCTGGAGCGCGCCCGAGTCGATTTGCGGACGTTCGCCAGGCATGCGCGTTTCGTTGGGCCGCACAAACAGGTGCAGTGGCGACGAGATGTGGACGAACGTTGCTTCCGGGCCATTCAAGAGCGGACCCCACGCCGCACGGAGGGCAGCGGGCACTTTGGCTTGCTGTTCCAACGATCGCCATGTTGCCCAACCGATCGACGCCACGGCGAGACCGATGGCGAAGCTGATCGCCGCGATACGACGGATGTTTGGCGCGGGCGGCAGAGTGTGCTCTTCAAGCGCAGGCGTAATCTCGGGAGGCGCGGATGCCGGCAGTTCCGTCGCTAGCGGCCCTGTCACTGGCGGCACTGTCACTGGCGACGCTGTCACTGTGTGGAACCGCGGGGCGTATTGACCACGCGGGATCTCGATGCGAATCCGCGCTTGACCATTCTCGCGTGTGTAGTATTCTTCCAGCTTCCGCCGCAACGCGAACGCACGATTGCGGACGATCGCATCTTCGGCAGGAGAGTAGCCATCGGGGCGGCCGAGAACTTCCACACCAATGAGATACTCGTTCAGTTCGGCGCCGCGGCCCTCCGTGTCCATCTCACACACGTAGCGCAGGAACGCCTTGAGCTGATCGCTACGGTCGAAGGTCCGGCTGTTGAGAACCTCTTCCAGAGCCGCCCGTCGGGCCTCGGCTGCACCTGTCTGGAGCACGTTTGGAATCATACCAAGTATTTGATGTTTGAAACAGTTACGGGTCTGTTTGGTGTGTGGCCGAACGGTTGTGGACTTCCATCCTGGTGCGAATCGGACTACGCTTTGCGAAGGCATGCGAACTTCACTTGCGTTGATCTGCCTTCTCGCCACGGCAGGGCTGGCGCACTCACAATCCACCACCGCGGAACTTTCGGGCCTGGTCGCCGATGAGCAGGGCGCGGCGATTGCAAACGCGAAAGTGAGTCTGCGGAACAGCGGCACCGGCGCTACCCGTGAGGCCATTACGGACTCAGGAGGAGCCTTTCTCATTGGCCAGCTCACTCCGGGTGACTATCAACTGACTGCGGAAATGGCCGGATTCCGCAGGTATGTTCGAAACGGGGTCACGCTGCAAGTGGGCCAGCGCGCGAGAGTGGATGTCCAACTTACTTTGGGCACCGTGTCGGAAGCGATCGAGGTGACGGCCGAGCCTCCTCTGCTCGATACCAGTGAAGCGTCGCTGGGCCAGGCGATCGAGAATCGCAAGATCCTGGAACTGCCGCTGAACGGACGCAACGTGGTGGCGCTGGCGGCGCTATCCACGGGCGTGGTGCCTGGCTCCGGGTTCGGCATTGGCGTGCCCGACGGGCGGGCGGCGCTGATCCAGGCCGCTACGGCAAACATGGTGGTGAATGGCGGCATGAGCGCGCACAACGACGTGCTGGTGGACGGTGTGCCGCTGGCGCTGTGCTGTCAGAATCAGATCGCCTTCATCCCCTCGATTGATGCGACACAGGAGTTTCGCGTGCGCACGAATCTCTTCGATGCCGAGTACGGGCGCACGAGTGGTGGTGTGGTGACGTATGCGACGCGTAGCGGCAGCAACGAACTGCACGGGAGCGTATTCGAGTTTCTGCGCAACCGCAACCTCGACGCCAACAACTTTTTCAGCAACCGCGCAGGTGTGGGACGGGGCCACTTCGTCTACAACCAGTTCGGCGGGCGCGTGGGTGGACGCATTGTCCGCGACAAGACGTTCTTCTTCGCCAACTATGAAGGCATTGAGAACCGGCGCGGCTCGTTCCTTTCGGGCATCACGCCTACGGGCGCGGAGAAAAGCGGGCAATTCGCCCAGAACATCTACGATCCGTTGAACGCGCAGCAGACGGGCAACACGTTCACTCGCACGCCGTTTCCGGGAAATCGGATTCCCGCAAGCCGCATCGACCCGGTGTCGCAAAGCCTCTCCAGGCTGTGGCCTGAGGCCAACACTTCGGGCACCAACAACTTCATCAGCAACGCATCGGCAACCGATCAGGAACATCAGGCGACGGGCCGTATCGACCATCTCTTCTCCGATACGCACCGGCTCTTCGGGCGCTACTCTTACAATCACAACGACGGGCTGCTGCCGGACTGGTTCGGCAACATCGCTTCGCCGGGCGTATTCGCGCAGCAGATCCGCAATCACAATGGTGTGATTGACGACACGCTCACCCTCTCGCCAAGCACGACGGTGAACATCCGCTACGGCTTCACGAGGCAGAGCAACGTTCGCGAGCCTCGCAGCACCGGTACGGACCTCACGCAGTTCGGCTGGCCCGCCGCATTCTCCGCCGCGAGGCAGGATAGCTCATTGCCGCGAATCACCCCTGCCGGCTATCTCGGCTTGAGTTCGAATCATCTTTTCGAACGGATCGCCGAAGTGCATGGGCTGGCCGGTACGGTGCACCGTGTGCGGGGACGCCACTCGATGAAGTTCGGCACGGACTGGCGCGTGTATCGAGCCAACTGGGTGAACAACGGCACAGCGGCGGGACAATTCGCGTTCAACGTCGGTTTCACGCGCGGGCCGAATGCGCAGACCGGTGGCGGCGGGAACTCTTTTGCAAGCTTCCTGCTCGGCAATCCGGCCAGTGGCAACATCATAATTCTCGAACCGTCGGCGTCGCCACAGCTTTATCACGGCCTCTTCGTTCAGGACGACATTCGCGTGAACAACCGGCTGACGTTGAATCTCGGTCTGCGTTGGGATGTGGAAACGCCGCGCTGGGAGCGCTTCAACCGGCTGAGCTACTTCAATCCGAATGCGCCATCTCCACTTGCCGGACCCACAGGCATCGCGGGCTTGCAAGGGGGCCTGGAGTTCGTCGGTGTGAATGGCAATCCGCGCAAGCAGCAGGATATTGACTGGAACAACTTCGGACCGCGCATCGGCCTTGCTTACTCGCTGTCGCAGAAGCTTGCGATTCGCGCGGGCTACGGCCTCACCTACCTCCCCACCACCAGCCGCTACGTCAACAACTCGAATCAGGGCTTCGCTGCCACGACGACTTTCTTCAGTTCCGTGGATGGCATCAACCCAGTGGGTGTGTTGCGCGACCCCTTCCCATCCGGTGTGATCCGCCCGCCCGGCGCGAGCGGCGGTCTGGCAACGGGCGTGGGCGAGAGCTTCGGAACGCTGTTGCGTCACGATCCCATCGGTTACAGCCAGCAGTGGAGCATGAATGTGCAATACGAACTGATGGAGAATCTGCTGTTCGACGTGGCTTATGCAGGCAGCAAGGGGACGGCACTGCCGGCGCCTGTCGCCATCAATCAACTCGATTCGCGATTTCTTGCGCAGGGAGCCACACTGTTGCAACAGGTGCCGAATCCGTTTCGCGCGTTCGCAAGTCCGGGCCCGTTGAGCGCAGCAACAACCACCAGACTGCAACTGCTGCGGCCGTTTCCCCAGTTCGTCGGCCTGACGAACAATCTCGCGGGCATCGGCTCGTCGTCTTACCATTCACTTCAGATGAAGGTCAACAAGCGGCTGAGCCATGGATTCAGTGTTCTTGGCGCGTACACGATGGGCAAGATCCTGACCGATACCTCGCCATTCCTCACCAGTTTTCTCGACCCGTCACCTGGATTCCAGGACACCTACAACCGGCGTCTCGATCGTGCGATTGCCACGCAGGACGTCGCGCAGCGGCTGGTCATCAGCTATGTGTGGGAAATTCCGGTCGCGCGCGGTAACGCCCCGAAAGCCGCGAAGCTGGTTCTGGGCGGATGGCAACTGAACGGCATCACGACGTTCCAGAGCGGCCAGCCGCTGGTGATCACGAACGCAGTGCCAACCACGTCGGGCGCCACCCGTCCCAACAACCTGGGCCGTAGCGCGAAGAAAGAGGGCCGTGTGCACGACCGCTTGGCTTCGTATTTCGATGCTTCGGTCTTCGCCGCGCCCGGTCCGTTTGAGTTCGGCACCACGGCGCGAACGCTGCCCGACATACGAACGGATGGTGTGCGCAATTTCGATCTCTCGCTGTTCAAGAACTTCGCCATCACGGAGCGATCCACGCTGCAGTTGCGTGGCGAGTTCTTCAACGTGTTCAACACCGTGCGCTTCGACGCGCCCAATGGTGGATTCGGCAATCCCGCGTTCGGCAGCATCAACGCGCAGGAGAATCTGCCGCGCAACGTACAACTCGCATTGCGATTCAGCTTCTGAGGGCACTATGCGGATTCGCTGCTTGCGTGGAGCGTTGTGCCTGTGGTTTGCGGCGGTGCTGCTTGTCGCGGATGAGAGCCGCATGCTTGCGGTCGCGGGTTTGCCGGAGGACCCTTCGCAGATCGACTTCACCGCACTGCCTCGTGTGCCCTCGGAAGAGATCACCGTATTCGCGGGTGTGAAAGATGAGTCTGCCTACAACAACCACGCTTATCTGGAGTTCTTCGGAGGTCAGTTCTTCGCGATGTGGTCGATGCATCCCACGAATGGGAACTATCACGGCATGCACGTGCTGTATGCGACGAGCGCTGATGGCAAGACGTGGAGCAAACCGGGCCGCATTACGCCTGTTCCTGAAGGGAAGCGGTATGTCGCCCGTGGCTTCTGGGCGCGCGATGGCAGACTGCTTGCACTCGCGAGCCTGGACTCGGGCGCTCCGAAGAAGCAGCCGCATTGGGCCGCGGCCGATCTGGAACTCATGGCGTTTGCATGGAATCCGCGTCTGAAGGCGTGGGCAGCGGCGGGACGAGTCTACGATGACACGATCAACAATTTTCCTCCGGTCCGCTTGCCGGGTGGTGATTGGATGATGGCGCGGCGCGACTATCAGTCGAGGTTCAGTCTCATGCTGGGAGGCGTCAAGGCAATCAACCACTGGCGCATCGGCAACGTGCCGAATCCGGAGATGCGGTCGTTTACCGAACCCGATGTCATCGTCCGGCCTGACGGAATGATTGCGATGCACATCCGCGATGGTGGCGGGTCGCGGCGGCTCTATCGCGCGGTGAGCAAAGATGGCGGACAAACGTGGAGTGCCCCTGTTCAAACGAACTTTCCCGACGCTACGTCGAAGAACTTCAACCTGCGCTTGAGTAACGGGATTTACGTGCTCATCAGCAACTCGAATCCGAAGGGGCGTGTGCCGCTGACAATCGCTACGTCGCGTGACGCGAAGCTCTACGAAAGGCTGCTGATCGTCGAAGACGCGCCGGGAGCGCCACGAATCGCAGGTCACGACAAGGGCAGAGGCTACACCTATCCGCATGCCATCGAACGGAATGGCTTTCTGTATGTGAGCTACGCGAAGCATCGTGACGACATCGTGATCCGCCGAATTCGCATCGATGCGCTTGCCGGAGAACGGAAGCGATGATGACGCGCCGTTCCATGCTCGCAGGCGCGATGTGCCTATTGCCTCACCGGAAGAGCGGACAGCAACGGCCGCGGCGGAATGTGCTGTTGATCGCCGTGGATGACCTGCGCCCGCAACTGGGCTGCTATGGCGACGTCCATGCGCGCACGCCGCACATGGACGCGATTGCCGCGCGAGGAGTCGTCTTCGAGCGTGCGTATTGCCAGCAGGCTTTGTGCGGACCATCGCGAGCGTCGCTGCTCACCGGACTGCGGCCGGACACGATTCGCGTCTACGACCTCACCACGCCGTTTCGCCGCGCCGTGCCCGACGCCGTTACGCTTCCACAGCTATTTCGCAAACACGGCTATCACACCGAGAATATCGGGAAAGTGTTTCATGGCCACGAACTGATGAATGACCGCGAAAGCTGGTCCGTGCCGGAGCGCCTGCACATGGTGACTAAGCGTGACCAGTATGCGCTTCGCGAAAATCAGCCCGCCGAAGAATGGACAAAGACCGTCGCCACCGAGCGCGCTGCTGTGAGCGATGACGCTTACATCGATGGCCGCGTGGCCGCGGATGCCGTGGAGACGCTGAACCGGATCAAGGACCGTCCTTTCTTTCTCGGTGTCGGAATCACGAAGCCGCACCTGCCCTTCACCGCACCTTCGAAGTATTGGGACCTGTTCGATCGTGCGAAGCTGCCTTTGGCGCGAAATCCGCAAAACGCCCGCGATTCGGCCAGCTTCGCCATCCCCTCCTACAGCGAGTTGCGCAGCTACGCGGACTTCCCCAAGGACGGCCCGATTCCAGAGGCGAAGATGCGCGAGGCAATGCATGGCTACTATGCGGCGACGGCATACGCCGATGCGTGCATCGGCCGAGTGGTGCGCGAGTTGGAGCGTCTGAAGTTGGCGGAGAACACTGTGATTGCGCTGTGGGGCGACCATGGCTGGCATCTCGGTGAGCATGGGCATTGGGGCAAGTCGACAAACTTCGAGGCATCCACTCGCTCGCCGCTGATTGTGTCGGCGCCTGGAGTCACACGCCGTGCACGGTGCCGCAGGCTGGTGGAGTTTGTCGATATCTATCCGACGCTGGCGGAGCTTTGTGCCCTCGCGGCGCCGGACAACTTGGAAGGCGAGAGCTTCGTGCCGTTGTTGACTCAACCGGAGCGCGCATGGAAGCGTGCCGCTTTCAGCCAATATCCACGGCCTTCGAAATCAGCGGCTCAGTCCACCGATTCGATTCTGAAGGGCGACGTGATGGGCTACACCATGCGCACGGAGACGTTTCGCTACACGGAGTGGCGTCGAGGGGCTGACGTGATCGAAGTGGAACTCTACGACCATCGAAAAGACCGGGACGAGACAGTGAACGTCGCTCGTGACCCCCGCTATCAGGAGGATCTGAAAAGCATGAAGAAGCAGATGCAGGCAGGGTGGAAGGGAGCACGCCGTGCGAAAGCTTAGTTGGATGAGAGGTTGGATTGCCGCGCTCTGCTCGGCGGGCGTCATCATGGCGCAGAGCCGCGATGCGGCGCGCTTGCTCGCAGGCGACGAACTGCTCGCATCGCCAAAGACACTGAAGATCGCACCTGGCAAGACAAGCATGGTGTATCGCGCCGAGGCCGGTGCGTGGCAGTTCAACTTGCATTCCTACATCACGCACTTTGATGGGCAGTTCTGGGCGCTGTGGTCCTCGGGGCAAGTGGACGAGGATAGTTCGAGCCAACTGATCCGCTACGCGACGAGCAGCGATGGACACCAATGGTCTGTGCCGAAGGTGGTGGCCGATGATCCCGATGGACCACAGGGGCCCAAGCGATGGATCGCGCGTGGAATCTTCGTGCACGAGGGCAAGCTGCAAGCGCTGCTGGCAGGCTATGACGGTCCCCTGAAGTCGCCACAAGGCAATGAGAGCTGGCACAATCTGCAGTTGTTCCGATTCGAATGGACTGGCTCCCAGTGGGTGAACAAGGGCGTGTTGGTGGAGAACTGCATGAACAACTATCCGCCGCGCTCTTATGGCGGGCCGCTGGTGATGACCTGCCGCGACAGTTTTGCTCGCATGCACACGGCGTACGAATCGAATGGCAGATGGGTGGTGACGAAGCTGCCGGGCGATCCTCCGCATGACCGTATGAGTGAACCAAGCGAGTATGCCGACGCGGAGGGCACCGTCCACATGATCTTTCGCGATGCCAACCGCTCCAAGTATCTCTATCGCTCGCTGAGCCGCGATGCGGGCCGGACCTGGTCGGCCCCAGTGCGCACCAACTATCCTGATGCGACCAGCAAGAACATCGGTGGGCGTTTATCGAATGGCTGGTTCTATCTGATCAACAATCCGAGCCAGCAGAGCCGTGATCCGCTAGCCATCACGTTCAGCCGCGATGGATGGACGTTTGAACGGCCGCTGGCGCTGAGGCTTGGCCCGCCACCGCAGCGTCACAAAGGCCGGGCGAAGGCGCCGAACAGCTTTCAATATCCGCATGCGATCGAACACGCGGGCTCGCTGTGGGTGATCTACTCGACCAACAAGGAAGACATTGAGATCTCGGAGTACAAGATCCCGGATTTCCATCTGCCCGCGGAGCGGTTCGCTGACAAGCTGCTTGCAACGGAGAGTCTGCTCGCGAATCCCGCGCAATTGCCGGATGCGCCAGCGCGGCATTCCATGGTGTTTCGGGGCAAGGAGAACGTCTCGGGATTCAATCTGCATTCCTATCTCGCGCACTTCGATGGGAAGTTCTGGGCGATGTGGTCCTCCAGCCGTGTTGGCGAAGAGGATCCCGATCAGCAGGTGCTCTACGCAACCAGCCGCGATGGGCATCAATGGAGTGAGCCTCAAGTACTGGCCGCGGATCCCGATGGTCCGCAGGGCCCGGCCCGATGGATTGCGCGAGGCATCTTCGTTGCGCAAGGCAAGCTGACGGCCCTCGCGGCATACATGGAAAGCGCCGACTACGGCAAGCGCGGACGCGAGGAGGTTTGGAAGAAGCTGAGCTTACGGCGCTTCGAGTGGACCGGCAGGAAATGGGAAGCGCGCGGTGTCTATGCGGAGAACTGCATGAACAATTTTCCGCCGGAACGTTTGAATGGGATGCTGTCACTGGTGTGCCGCGACAGCAACATGACCGTGAGCATGGCGCTTGCGGACGCGCCGGGCGCCTGGAAGCACACGCCGATTTCGAGTGAGCCGCCGTTCGACAAGATGGATGAGCCGACTTACTACGCGACACAGGGCGGGGAAGTCCACATGATCGTGCGCGACAATTCGCGGTCGGGCTTTCTATTGCGAGCGCTGAGCAGCGATTGGGGCCGCACCTGGACGCGCCCCGTGCGAACCAACTATCCCGACGCGACATCGAAGAACTTCCCGGGACGCCTGTCGAACGGATGGTACTTCCTCATCAACAATCCGAATCCGAAGGGGCGCGATCCACTGGCAGTGTCCTTCAGCAGTGACGGGTGGGCGTTTGAACGTCCCCATGCGATTCGCAAGAACCCGCCAGCGCGCCGATTTGCGGGCCGCGCCAAGGGCAGTGGATCGGTGCAGTATCCGCATGCGATCGAGCATAACGGGTCGCTCTGGGTGATCTACTCGACGAACAAGGAGGATATCGAAGTTGCCGAGATCCCGATTGCGAAGCTTGGCCTCGGGAGCGTGAAACGATGAGGTTGCTTGCGCTATGGACGGTGATCGCCGCCACCGCCGGTGCTGCGAACTTCGATGTCGTTGTGTATGGTGGAACGCCGGGAGGGGTAGCCGCCGCGATCGCCGCCGCACGGCAGGGGCGCAGTGTCGCGTTGATCGAGTATCACAAGCACATCGGCGGCATGACGACGAGTGGTCTTGGTAAATCCGACATCGAGACTCGCGAAGCGATCGGCGGATTGTTCCGCGAGTTCACAGGCAAGGTTCATCAGCATTACATGGAGCACTACGGTGCGAACTCGGAGAACGCAAAGCTCTCGCGCGAGGGCTACTACTACGAGCCATCAGTCGCGCTGCGCATCATGAACCGTATGGTGGCGGACGAGGCGAACCTCAAGCTCTACACCAATCACCGTTTGGAGGAAGTCATCCGGCAGGCGAATCGTGTGGTTGGCATTCGCGTGCGGAATCGCGCCGGCGGCGCCCTGCACGAATTTCGCGGACGGATCTTCATTGATGGCTCCTACGAAGGCGATTTAGCTGCATATGCAGGCGCCCGCTACCGCCTGGGCCGCGAAGGGCGTGCCGACTTCAACGAACTGCATGCGGGAGTGATCTATCAGGACTATGAGACGCGCACGTTTCTCGCCGGCAGTACGGGCGAAGCCGACAAACGAATCACCGCCTATACCTACCGCCTATGTCTCAGTTCCGATCCCGCGAACAGCCGCGTGTTGACGGAACCTCCCCCGGACTACGATCGCACGCGCTACCTCGGCTACATTGATGACTGGAAGGCCGGGCGCATGGGCCCGCCCAAGGTGCACAAGGAAGGCGTTGGATACTTCGGGCCAACGTTCAACACCGCCATCCGTGCGCTCTCAATCGCGGAGTTGCCGAACAAGAAGACCGACGTGAACATGAATCCTCGCCCGCTTGGGTTTCCGTTCGCCGAGGAGAACTACGGTTACCCCGAAGGCAGTTGGGAGGAGCGCGAAAGGATCGCAACCAGAATTCGTAACATCACGCTGGGCCTTGTGTACTTCCTGCAGAACGACGAGGCAATTCCGGCGGAGCACCGCCAGATCGCGCGGCGCTATCACCTGGCCAAGGACGAGTTCACGGACAACGGCAATTTTCCTTTTCAGCTTTACGTGCGCGAGGCGCGGCGGCTCGCGGGAGTGTATACGTTGACCGAGAACGACACGATTGTGGGGCCGGGCTTGGGTCGCACTAAGGTTCACGAAGACTCGATTGCAGCCGGCGAGTTTCCAGTAGACAGTTTTCCCGCGCGCAAGCGGGAGAAAGGGCACGACGTGGCCCTGGAAGGCTACATCTTCATGCTTGATCAATTGACGCGTCCCTACCAGATTCCCTATCGCATCATGGTGCCGGAGACGGTGGACGGGCTGCTGGTGCCGGTGGCCGCATCCACGACGCATGTCGCGTTCTCCACCGTGCGTTTGGAGCCGACGTGGATGGCGTTGGGACAAGCGGCCGGCGTGGCGGCGCATCTGGCGATCGCGGCCGGCGTTGAGCCCCGCGCGGTCAACATGGATCAACTGCAGCGGGAGATTCTGCGGCGTGGCCAGGTGATCACGTATTTCAAGGACATTGATCAGAAGGACCCGGCGTACGCGGCCCTGCAGTACTTCGGAACGAAGGGCTTTTTCCCGGACTATTTCGCACGCAGCCATGAGGTGCTGGATCTGGAGACGGCATCAAAGTGGTGGCGCATCGCGACGGGTACCAAGCCGCCCACCGAGGCCCGCCGGTTCACACGGCAGACGCTACGCGAGTGGATTCCATCGGCAGGGGGAGGCACGGGAGAGACTGTCACTCGTGGAGAGTTCTGCGCTGCGCTCTACGCCCGTGGGATACGAACTGCCAACTGAGATACAATGCCTCTCTTATGCATCGTTTGCTCATCGCACTGTTACTGATCGCGGCAACAGGGTTCGCTCAGTTGTCGAAGGAAGAGAAAAAGGAAGGGTTCAAGCCGATGTTCAACGGCAAGAACCTGAAGGGTTGGGACGGTGATCCGCGGCTATGGAAAGTGGAGAAGGGCGTCGTGATCGGGAGCACCGATGGCGTCACGCTCGATGGCAACACCTTCCTGATCTGCAAGCAGGAATACAGTGACTTTGTCCTCCGCGCGCAAGTGAAACTGCGCAACCACAACTCGGGAATTCAGTTCCGGAGTGAAGCGCTGCCGAACTGGGTGGTAAAGGGCTTGCAAGCCGATATGGCGGAAGGCAACTGGTGGGGTTCCATCTACGATGAGAAGGGCAAGCGCGGTGTGATCTCGAACGGCTGGAAAGGCAAGGCCGAGAAAGTAGTGAAGGCCAATGATTGGAATGATTACGAGATCGTAGCCGACGGCGAGAAGATCGAGATTCGTGTGAACGGTCTGCTGACATCAGCGATCAACGACAACTCGAAGATGAGTGGCGTGATCGCACTGCAACTGCATCGTGGACCCGGCATGCAGGCGGAGTTCCGCAACGTTCGCATCAAGAAGCTTCGCTAGAATAAAACTTGGCCGCTCACTATCCTGTTCCGGTCACCCGACCTCCGGCGCCTATGGAACCGGAGACGCCGCCGTCGCGATCGCGCGGCGGTGGCTGGCTCCTTCTGTTGCTCGTGATCGCGGGTGTGGTCTACGATCAGCGAGCCCGGCGTCAGCGCGAAACGGTGAAGCCTTCAGAGGCGCCAGTGCGCACGGCAAAAGCGCGCCGCGGCGCCATTGAGCGTACCTTGCGGGTCTCCGGTGTCACGTCCGCTCCGCGCACCGAATATCTCATCGCACCGAAACTGCAGGGTAGCCGGCGCGACCGTGGTTCTGGCGATCTGTCGCTCACCTTGCAGTATCTGCTCCCCGCGGGCCTGCGCGTGAAGAAAGGCCAGCGCGTGGCGGAGTTTGACCGCCAGTTCATGGAAACGCGCCTTGATGATCTGCGCGCGGCAATCGTGCAGCAGCAGGCGCTGATGCGCCGCATGGATGCCAGCATGGACTTGAAGCGCAGTCAATTGATGTTGCGCATCGACAAAGCGAAGGCGCAGGCGGAGAAGGCCGAACTGGATCTGAAGACGGCGGCTGTCCGTTCGGCGATGCAGGTGGAGCGTTTCCGTATGAATCTGGAGGCCGCGCGCGCTCTGCATGCCCAACTGCGGAAAGAGCTTCCCGATCTGGATGCCTCCGAGCGCGCGCTGATACGCCGCGAAGAGATCGACCTGGAGCAGGCCAAGCGGGAGTTGGCGAAGGCGGAGAAGAACGCCGCGCAGATGGTTTATCTCGCTCCCATGGATGGCGTGCTGGTGTTGAAGAAGGTGTCGCGCGGCGCGGAGCAGGCCGAGATTCAAACAGGAGAAGTTGTTGGTTCGGGGCTGACCTTCGCCGAGGTCGTCGATCCCTCATCGATCGTGTTGCAGGCGGTTGTGAATCAGACGGATGCCGAGCAGTTGAACTATGCGTTGAAG
>JAEUQE010000489.1 GCA_016789785.1 Bryobacterales bacterium | reverse complement strand
TGATGCAGCGAAGAAGGCGGGCGGGCCCGACAACGTCACAGTGGTTCTACTGCGGCCAACTTCCACCAACTAGACCACTCCGAAGCCGGCGCACTTGGGCGTCGCTGATCACCCATCCATGGCTTTGCTGGCTGATCGCCGCAACGCTGTTCCACGCACAAGCATCCAGCCTGCGCATCGAAGTGTTGGAAGGCGAAGGCGCCGTCCACCGCATGGGCTCCATCGCCTACACCGGTGCTACCGTTCGCATCGTCGATGCCACGGGCACCCCTGTCTCTGGCGCCAAAGTCACATTCCTACTCCCCTCCGACGGCGCTACGGGCGTCTTCGCGAACGGCGGATTGACCGAGGAAGCGGACTCCGGCGCCGACGGCCAAGCTTCGGTGTGGGGTATACGTTGGAGCACCATTCCAGGCCCGAGCACGATTTCCGTTGTCGCCAAGTTCGGCGAGTTCTCCGCCGGCGCCGCCGTCCGTGTACAAGTTGTTCCCGCAAGCGGAGTTGCCGTCACAGCCCCGCGCACGAACTCTCCCCGCCAGTTGATTCCCCGGCACGCAAGTCCCGTCCCTGGGGCGCCGGTGGAAGTAACTGCTGCGGAAGCAGCATCCACAACCGCCGCGGTCCATGAGCAGCCGCCCGCGTCACCTCCCCAAATCCAGCCGCAAGCCACCTCCCCCACGCCAGACAACCACGCAAGACACAACGATGCGCCACCCGCCGCCGCTTCCTTCGAAGTCGCGATCCCGGACGCAACGAAGCAAGCCCCGAAACAAGCCTCAATGGCTCGTCCAACCCAGCCGAGCTTCGAGGTCGAAGTCAACCAGCGTAGCGCCATCGAGCCTGCCTCCATGGAGGAGACCTCAACTATGGTGGCCACACAGAACCGTAAACCCGGCGTGATTCTCAGCCCGACCTTGGAACCAATCGGCAGCATTGACGGACCACGCTCCAAGTGGCTTTGGATCGGACTCGGGCTCGCCGGCGCGATCGGCGCGGGCTTTGCGTACCGCATGATGCAACAGCGCACCCCAACGGCTCCCGCGGCAGCCGCCGTCGCAGCGCCTTCCCTTTCCCTCAGCCAGCCAACCATCACCATAGGCAAGCCATGATCTGTTTCCTCACGCTCTTCCTGCTCGCCGAAACGGCATTGGAGCTGCCGCGCCTGGGATACCTTCCATCGGAGGATGGAACACTCCGCCCGCTCTATGGTATGCGCGGGAACTTCGTGCTCGGCGATCGTCTTCCGGAGGGCACAAAGCCCGAGCCGATCGCGAAGAAGGCTGCACGAACAGTGGTAAAAGAGGACGGACGGCACTGGATTGTCGAGGTCAATTCCAAGACCGAGCGCATCCGCACTGCCCTCCCACCGGGCCGCTTGTATGCGATCGATTCGGAAGATCGCTTGTGGTGGGCCGACGAGAAACGCATTTCCTGCGGCGTGCGGGAATGGGTTGCGCCAGCCACTGTGTGGGCCTTTGTCATGTTGCGAGACGGCTGGATGGCCGTGCGCACCGCCGAGGGGGATCATGCCGCACGCTGTGGTGATCGCGACCTGTATCTGCTGCCGAGGCCCGAATGAGATACGCGTGGCTGCTCTCATTGCTTGCTCCCTTCGCGGCGTTTGCGCAACTGCAGGTGTACACGGTCAACGGCACCACGGAGACGCCGATCGCCGGCATCGTAGAGCTAGGCAGCACCAGCAGCGGTGACATCCTGCAAGTGCAGTTTCGCGTGCGGAATCGGGGCACTGTGCTCAACCCGCTCACGGCGCTCTCCATCGCCGGATCCGGATTCGGTCTTCATCAGGCCCCACCCATTCCGTTCCCTTTGCCGCCGAGCTTCTCGGTCGATTTCTATGTTCAATTCCAATCGAGCGACGCGATTGCCGACGCGCGGGCTTCGCTGCGTCTGAACGATCTCACCGTGACGCTCATCGCGGAGGCACGCGCGGCGCCCGTGGTGTCGGTGCTACAGGAGGATGGCTCGCTGACGCGGAGGCTCGCCGGGCAGTCCACGGTGTTTGCGGCCGTGGAGCGCGACCGCGCCAGCTCGCGCACCTTTGTCATCGACAACCCTCATCGCTCCGCCGTGATGGTGAATCTCGCGGTGTCGGGCGAGAGCTTCCGGCTGGCAACGATTCTCGCCCAGCCGCTGACGCTTGCACCTGGCCAGTCGCAATCTCTGGAAGTTCGTTTCGAGCCTTCAGGCACTGGGCTGAAGCGAGGAACGCTGTTCGTGGAGGATCGAACCTTCCCGCTCGAAGGCGTTGCGAGTGAACCTGCGCCGCCGCGCCCGTCGATCGCAATTCCCACCGGCGCCATCGAAAGCGGTAGGCAGATTCGGATCGCAGTGACGTTCGACGAAGCATCCCGCGCGGAAGCGAAAGGTCAACTGCGCGTCGAGTTTCAGCCGGCGATGCAAGGCCCCGACGATGCGGCCATCGTGTTCCTTCCGGTCAACCGCCGGTCCATGGAGTTCCAAGTCAAACCCGGTGACAAGGCCGCGCAGTTCGGATCACAACGTGAGGTGGTTCTGCAGACGGGCACCACGGCAGGCACTCTGCGATTCATTGCGGAAATGAGCGGTTACCGCGTGGAGGCCGTCGCCGTCATTGCGCCCGCGCCTGCGGTCCTCGACAAGCTCACCGCGTTCAAGACCACCGCCACCCTCGACATGACCGTAACGGGTTTCGACAACACCCGCTCTATCACCGAGATGATCTTCACCTTTTACGACACGAACGGAACGCTGATTCCGCCAGGCGCGATCCGCTCTTCGGTGGGACCGCTCTTTCAGGATTACTTCCGGAACACCACAGTGGGTGGAATGTTCTCCATGCGCGCCATCTTCCCTGCGACGGCGTCCACGCAGTCGATTCGCTACGTCGAGATGGAAGTTACCAACAGCGCCGGCACGTCGAAGACGCAGCGCATCGAGTTTTAAGCACGAGATCGGGGTCCGCCCGGTGGTCTCGGACTCCCGGGCGGTCTCTGGCACGGTGTTCTGCCGCGTTTGGATATGCCGGTCTCACTGATCCC
>JAEUQE010000488.1 GCA_016789785.1 Bryobacterales bacterium | reverse complement strand
GCCCGCCCGACGAGAAGGCGTCATAGGCCGCGAGATACCGGTTGGCGAAGGCGACGTCCAGACGTTCCATTCGGGGTCCATCCTGGAAGCGTCCGCTGGCGATGCCCTGCTTCACCGCACGTGTCACCAGAACATAGAGTGCGGGAAAATAGCCCAAACGCGACTTCTTGCGGCGGGCGTCATCCAGCATCGTCCCGAGATTTGAGATCACTTCGTCAATCGAGTGAGCAAGCGGCATCCCGCCATTATCAACCGGCCGAGCGATCCTTTGGATACCGCGGCTCAATCCTTGCCGCGCTTGTAGGGACTCGTGAGATAGCCCTTCGCCTGACGGGCCGCATCGGAATCGGGAGCAAGGGCGATCGCCGCGCGGTAGGACTCGAGGGCCGGCGTCCGTTGCTGCTTCATATCGAGACACTGCCCGAGCCGCAGCCATGCCATGGAGCCAGTGTTCAAGTCGAGATCCTTCGCCTTCGCCGCGGCTTTGCGAAGCTCTTCGATGCCCCAATCATAGTCGCGATACCAGAACAGCAGATTACCGCGAGCGTAGTTGATCTTCTCAAACGGCAGCGCGACGAAGCCTGGCGACCCGGAACGTTTCAGGGCCTCGATGTTTCTGAGTTCCACCAGCGCCTTCTCTTTGTCGCCGAGATCGGCGTACATCTGCACGAGTTCCAAGCGAAGCAGATAGTTCCGCGGATACTCCTTCAGCAGGTCCCGAATGAGGGCGACGGCTTTCGCAGGCTGGCGCTCACGGCGGTACACCACACCGAGCAGGATTTTCGCATCGTTGCGATTCTTGACGCCCTTCTGCGCGACCATTTCGAGCGTGCGAATCCCACCATCCTTGTCACCGCGAAATCCGACGAGAAAACCGACCATCTTGTAAGTCCACGGTAGGCTGCCCACCACATAGTCATGCACGCCCTCGACGAGCCTTGCATCAGCCATGTCCGGCTTCAGCTTCGTAAGACGGTCATGCGCTTTGCGCGCGGCAGTGGCGTCCTTCAACGCGTCGGTCCACGATTTGCGAACCAGAAAGTTGTAATTGCCGCGTAGTCCGTAGGCGACACCTTGCGCATAGAGCGCTTCGGAATCATTCGGATTCGTCGCGAGCGCGCGATCGGCAAGCTCAAGCGATTTCGCAATCGACGTTTCGAAGCGCTGTTGGTCCTCTTCGGAAACCTTCAGCTTCGACCGGCGCAAGAACGGATTGTTGCCTGTGACCAACTCGCTTTCCAGCGCGCCGGAACGGAGCATTTCGCGATAGAGAACGGCCTGCGCAAGATGATTGTGATAAAGCGGGTTACCGGGCTGCCGTTGCGTCGCTTGCGCAAAGGCCGCCACCGCGTCATCGAACTCGAGATTGTAGAAGTGATCGAAGCCTTTGGTCTCGATATCGGCCGCGGACAAAGACACTCGAAGAACGCAGAGAAGAAAGCCCAGCACTTCTTTCATTGTAAGCCGGGCCGGTTACGATTCCGTGATTTGACCGATCGCCCAGCGGGCATGCCCCGCCACCACCTCATCGGGACTTGTGGCAAGGCGATCGAGCGCGGGTAGGAATTTGGATAACTTGCTGTTGCCCATCGCAACGGCGACATTGCGCAGAAAGCCGGAGTAACGCGCCCGGTCGACCGGGGTGTGACGGAACATCTCCCGAAACTCAGCAGGCGAGATGGCGGCGAGGCGCTCCAGATCAGGCGCGAAGTGAGCATCGGTAGAGGGAGCGAAGGAAGGGCCGGCGGTGACCGCTGCCCTCCGGTTCCACGGGCAGACATCCTGGCAGATGTCGCACCCGAAGATGTGGTGGCTGAGACCGCGGCGTTGCTCCTCCGGGATCGCGCCGCGCAACTCGATGGTGAAGTATGAGATGCAGAGCCGCGCATCGAGTTCCCAGCCTCCCTGGGGAGACGGCACGATCGCCTCTGTAGGACAGGCAAGGATGCAACGGCTGCACGTCCCGCAGCGATCGGGCGGAGCCTCATCCGGCTCCAGATCGAGCGACACCAACATCTCTCCCAGGAAAAACCAGGAGCCCTGTTGCTGGTTGATCAGGCAGGTGTTCTTGCCGATCCAGCCGAGACCGGCCTCACGAGCATAGGTGCGTTCCAGCAACGGGGCGGTGTCGACGCAGATCCGGTAGTCGAAGGCGACTTCGGCGGCGATCTGACGAGCCAGATTCTCCAAACCGCTGCGGACAGTGACGTGGTAGTCGTCTCCCCAGGCATAACGGGAGATCCAGGCGCGGTCCGGATCGGTTAGCGTGGTGGAGTAGGGGAATGGAGAGTTGTAGAGTTTTCCAACACAAATCAGACTTCGCGCGGACGGCAGCAGATTTCCAGGCGACTGGCGGACTGAGGCGCGGTGGCCGGACAGGTAGCTCATTCGCCCGGCGAGGCCTCGCGAGGCCCAGTCCGCGTATCGATGCCAATCCGGTGCCTCGACGGCCCGCGCGACACCCGCGAGTTCGAACCCAGCCTCGGCGGCCAACTGCTTGATTCTTAAGGTAAGTTCACGTTGATTCCGCATGCCCTACGAGATCGTCCAGAATCGGTCCCTGGCCCGCTTTCCGGCGCCTTCCATTTAACCCGCCAAACCACCATACAACGATGAAAAGACGCAGTTTAATTGATACCCCTCGGGGCGGGATTTCCCGATGGGTATACTGCATCTTAGTACTAGTGTGATTGAAGCCCGAAGGGGCGCGAAATCTTTCTGTCAATTCTGTGTGAGTTGCATCTCAGCAGGATCTGGAGATATAGGAATGCATAAACCCATCAAGTACGTCGAAAAAGCTCTCACGTACGCCGCGAACGCCGCCTGGATCGTGTACGACAAGGTGAACTCCCTCAACCCGAACCCGTCGTTCACGCCGAAATGGTCGGAGAAGCCCCTTCTGAAGTCCTGGGAGAAAACCAAGCCGCCACTGGGATGGCCGCGCGAAACCGACTCCCTCTGTCCGAAGTGTGTTCCCGAAGCCCGCAAGTCGATTCTCGACGGCAAGAAGGACTGGAAAGACCTTCTGCACGAGAAGGTTGGCGAGCTGAAGGCGCAAATCATTGAGCGCGAC
>JAEUQE010000487.1 GCA_016789785.1 Bryobacterales bacterium | reverse complement strand
TGGTGAAGGACATGCCCGCGGAAGAAGTGGCAAAAGAGCTGGCGGCCTGGATTCGCGGCTGACCCTAGAAAAGGCCGAACAGAGAGGCAATCGAGATCCAATGGAAACCATTCTTGTTCTTCTTCACACGGAAGTGGACGGCAGCATTGCGAAGGCAGGGCTCGAAGCCGTCGAAGCGGCGCGAGGGTTCGACGGCAATCTCGTGGTGGGAATTGCCGGCTCGCAGACCGCGGCAGCGGCACAGGCCGTTGCGGGCGCCGGCCGCATCCTCTCGGTGGATGGCGAGGCCTTCTCACAGCCCCGGTACACTACGGATGCCGCGGCGGCTCAGGCATTGGCCGCGGAATCGCAAGCGGCTGTGGTCATCGCCCCGGCCACGTCGCGCTGGTCCCGATGCCTGGCCGGTGTCGCACAGCGCATGAATGGCCGCATCGATACGCATGTGACGGCGCTCCAGGGCCAGACGGCAACCCGCTGGTACTACCGGCAGCGCATCGAAGCCAGTTTCACACGCACAGTGCGTCCATGGTTTCTGCTGGTCGAGTCTGGGATCGCGAAGCCGTTCGAAGCACTGCCGGGCACAGCGGCTGAGGTCGAACCCGTCGCGGTCGCGGCTGCGTCGCGAACGGAGGTGAGAGGCTTCGAGTCACCCCAGACGGGTGAGCAGACCATCCGCCCCGAGGCTGCGTTGTTGTATGTCGCCGGCGCAGGCTGGACGAAGAAGCAGAAGGACGGCGCGGTGCACATGGAGCGCGCCGGCGGGTTGATCCTGGGCTTCGTGCGTGCAAGCGGCGCCTCGCTCGGAAGCAGCAAGTCGCTGGTGGATCTGAGTGGCGAAGGTCACGCGGTGCTTCCGTTCCTGTCGCATTTGAATCAAGTGGGCCAGACGGGTTCCACGCCGCGGCATCCGAAGGGTCTCGCCACGTGTTGCCACGGTGAGGAACCGCATGTGGTCGGATGGCGCTTCATTCAAGACCGCCGGGCCGTCAACCTTGATGCGAACTGCGGTTGGGCTCGCGGCAAGGCCGACGTGCTCTATGTCGCCGACGCGTTCGAGGTGATGGAGCACCTGAACCGTCTGTTCGCGTGATGTCCTGTCACGCTGTCCTCGTTTCGGCCAGGGCGTCGCGGCAACCCGATACCCGCGCAGTTGATGCGGCGCAACAGTGAGTAAACCGTTTCAGAAGCTCAGGCGCGTATTTCTTGTAGTAGTCTCGCGCTCCCAATCACAACTCGTCGCAGTCCGGGGTGTCGGCTTGAGAGCAGACACGGCAGGCGTGGGCGCGTGCGCTACCTGCGCCTCTACGAGACTGGATTCATGAAGGGGCGCGCTCAGGAGTGCCTAAAGAGCACCAGTTCGAGTGTCCCGCTGAGTGATTGCGCGAACCAGTTTCGACGCGCGATGCGCTCCGCGGACCAGCCACGACTCGCGGTATCCCAGTAACGTACGCTCCAAGTCGAGATAATCGCCAATGGCCTTCTCCGACTTCGCTTCCAGATGATCGATGTGCCGTTGACCATTGGCCAGCAGCACTTCGAGTTCCCCAACCTTCCTCTCCAGGTGATGAATGTGTTGCTGGCCTGCTTCGAGCAGTGTTTCCATCTGCTGCTTGTACAGTTCCAGTCCCTCAAGCCTTTTTCGCTCTTCCGCGAGAAGACGCCGCACCAGCGAAAGGGCCCCGGCACTCTCCAATCCCTGACGATGCTGATCCGCGAGTTGAACCAACTCGCGCTGCCCGGTCACCGCCTGATCCGGAGTGAGCCGTGGCGCAGGCTTCCCGTCGCGCCATCCGCAATACTGCTGCGAACACCCTGACCTCACGTAATTGCCGGCAGCCATCTGCGCCCGCTTCGCGACGGCGCGCGGGCAGTTCCACAATGCGGCGACCGGCTCCGAATAGAGATTGCCGATTGGCTGCGAGATAAAACAAAGATGCGCGTTTCCGTTTTCTGTAAGAAACAGCGTAGTCCACGGATTCGGACAAAGCTGAAAGGCTCCCTCGGCAAGACCTTCGCTATCCGGATAGAGGCTCTTTTCGCCCTCCTGCAGAAAGGCCGCATCCAGGCCGTGTGCCTCGAACAGCGATTGAAGGCCGCTGACACGGATCAGCCGGAAGCTCGTTTGGAAGCGTGGCAACGTCTCGCGCATCAGTGCATGAAGCTCTTCCACTTCGCGCCGGTCCCTGATGAACTCACTGGCTTCGAGTGACGGCTCTCTCGCCGTGTTCTCCGGCGACAGTTCCATCGTTTGGAGCGCTACGTCCGTCATGCCGTGCCGCTCCATTAGCTCGAGGTATGCCGGGATCTCCCTGAAGTTCGATCGCATCACCACAAAGAATGAGTCGAGATACGGCATCAGGCTGCCAAGCTTCTGCTTCCATCTCTGCACGCGGTCGATGTTGGCGAGCACGTGGTCAAGATCCGCACCTCTCCGAAGACGGTTGTAGGTTGTGCGCGTTCCGCCATCAATGGAGACGGTGACGTTGGAGAAAGGCGTGCGCACCATTCGCTCGGCCCATTCGTCGTTGATCAACGTTCCATTCGTGCTGATGCTGAGGATGGGCCGTTTGACCAGCCGTGTGACGTCATCTACAAGATCGCGAAAACCTCGAATGGCGAACACTTCGCCGCCTTGGATACGCAGTGTGGAAAGAAAGGGGTAGAGGGCCGCAAGTTCGCGGCGAAGCTCTTGTGCGATATCCGCCGGCCGGAGAAGATTGTCGCCGTTCTTCGATTGATAGCAGTGAATACAGTCGATGTTGCAGGCATTGCCCAACACGATTCCCAGGCATCGCGGGCGGGAATACAGATACACCTGCTGTTGTTCGTACTCGATCTGGCTCAGCCGCAGATTGTCGAGATAGGCCTGATCGAGGGTGGTAGCCGTGGCCGGCGCTGGCGACATGAGTCTCTTTGTACCAGACTCGCGCGCTGTTTGCCCGCACGGCGGCACATTCAGACGATGTCCGCGAAGCTTCTTTTCAAGCGCGCAAACCACGCGTGCCCGGCAAAGAACATGGCGCCCGCCACAAGCCACAGCTTCACGAGCGCTTGCGGCTGCGGCAACTGCGCTTCGAGAAAGATCTCGCGGTACCC
>JAEUQE010000486.1 GCA_016789785.1 Bryobacterales bacterium | reverse complement strand
ACACCGCTGGCTGTGCTGTCGCGAAGTTTGGGCGGAACGCGAGGCAAGACGCTGATCGTCGCGCTTCCGGGCTCGCCAAAAGGCGCGGTGCAGTCACTGGAAGCCATTGTGAAGCTGGTACCTCACATCGTGGATCTACTTCACGGAAAGACCGAACATCCCCCCACGTTGAAACTAAGCGGTGCTCAATGACATCCAACAACCGAGTGCTCTCGAAAACCATTACCGTTGCTCTGCTTTGCGGATTGCTGGCCTTGCCACAAGAGCCGCAGACCACCATCCGGACGGACATCATCAACGTTGTCGCACCCACAGTGGTGACTGACAAAGGCGGTGTGTTTGTGAACGGCCTGACGCCTCAGGATTTCCGGCTTTTCGACAACGACAAGCTGCAGGAGATCCGAGTGGATGTCTCATTTCAGCCAATCGATGTGGTCCTATGCCTCCAGGCGGACGCCGTGACACAGGACGTGCTGCCGCGAGTGCGGAAGATCGGGCCGCTCCTGGAGAACCTGGTGATGGGCGAACAGGGGCAAGTGGCGGTGATCGCGTTCGACCATCGCATCCGTGTGATGCAGGAGTTCACATCTGACGGAGAGAAGATCAAGGAAGCGCTGAATAAGATCAATCCCGGCAGTACGACGGCGGCGCAGATCGATGCGGTGAACACCGGCGTGCGCATGCTCTCGCGGCGCAGCAAAGACCGGCGGCGCGTGCTGCTGCTGATCAGCGAGACGCGCGACAAAGGCAGCGAAGGCAAACTGCGTGACACGCTGCTGCTGGCAGAGGTGAACAACGTGCTGGTGTACACGGTGAACATGAGCCGCTTCATCAACACGCTGACCGCGAAGGCGCAGCCGCCACGTCCGGACCCGATTCCGCCGTCGGCACGGCCGATGCAGGGTGGCGTTCCGCAGACTCCAACCACGATCGCGCAGATGCAACTCGGCAATGTGATGCCGGCGTTCGTGGAGATCTTCCGGTCCACAAAGGCGATCTTCGTGTCGAATCCAGCCGAGGTGTTTACGAAGTACACCGGGGGCCGGGAGTTCGGTTTCGTGTCGCAGCGCGCGTTGGAAGACTCGATTTCCAAGATCGGCGAAGAGTTGCACAGCCAGTATCTGATCAGCTACAACCCGAATAACAAGGTGGAGGGCGGCTGGCACACCATTCGAGTGGAAGTGCGGAATCGTCCGGGGCTCGATATTCGCACGCGCACGGGTTACTGGTTGGCAGCGGTGCCGCAGTAAGAGTCGGCGCACATCATTTGCCCCGGGTTTTGCGGATTGCGGCGGCGGTGATTTCCGCCCGGTACTCCGCAATGCGCTTCCCCATGGCGATGGTCTTCTCCGGCGGCGCGAGAGAGACTCCGTTGATTGAGAACTTGCCCGCGGCCATACGCTCCTTCATGCGTACCGAGTTCGGATCGGCAGCCATCATCTGCGCCGAGATCGCGTAGTCGTCGTGAATGCCCTCGTCGGTCTGCTGGATCCCCTGCGTTTCGAGCCACTTTTTCACACCGGGATAGTCGTAGTATTCGGCGACGTGATGAATGCGCGTCTTCCCCGCGCCCCACTTCCTGGTGAGCGCGGCGGCAACGGCAGTCATCCCTTTCGTGTTGCCACCACTGTCACCGATCAGGAAGATGTGTTCGAAGCCGTGCGTGCGGAAGCTCTCGGCGATGTCGGTAAGCAGCCGCTCATAAGTTTCTTCGCGCACGCTGATCGAGGAGGGATACAGCATGTGATCGGTGGGCGGATCGAAGTTGCCTTCGGGAACGAATGCAACTATCGGAGCGACCAGCGTATCGCCGAGCTTGCGGGCGATCGCTTCACAGGTGACCTTGAGAATGTAGTTGTGTTTGCCGGCCGCGAGATAGGGCCCGTTCTGCTCCACACCACCCGTCGCAATCAGGATCGACTTCTTGCCGGCCTTCATCGCATCGCGAACCTCCAGCCACGTCATCTCCTCGATCCAGACCGTATTGCGGGCGGCGATGGGCCGCGGCATGTTGGGATCGGGCCGCATGGGATTCGGCTTGGATTGTGCGAATGCTGTGCCAGTGGCAGCGATAGCAATCCATGCAAGACAGAGCAGGGCTCGATTTGACATAGTAGGTCTATCATAGACCCATCCAGGAGGCTTCCCGTTGTCCCAATCCTCACAACTACGTGGCGCAATCATCGGCTGTGGTTTCTTTGGGCGTATTCAACTGGAGGCATGGTCGCGCATGCCCGGAGTGGAAATGGTTGCCGCATGCGATCCGGTGTTGGCGCGGGCACAGGAGGCGGCTCCGCGCGCTTATGCTGATCCCGCGGAGATGCTGGCGAACGAGCAACTCGATTTCGTCGATATCGCGACCAGGCCCGATACGCATCTGCCACTGGTGAAGCTGGCGGTAGGGCACGAGCTGCCGGCGATTTGCCAGAAGCCGCTTGCGGAGTCGATAGAGCAGGCACTGGAGATGCGGGATGTGGTGCGCGCGTCCGGCGTGCCGGTGATGATTCACGAGAACTGGCGATGGCAGCCCTGGTACCGCGAGGTGAATCGGCTAGTGGGGGAGGGCCGCATCGGCGCGCCGATCACGTACACGTTCCGAATTCGGCAGCGCGATGGGCTGGGTCCGGATGCATTCCCGAATCAGCCGTACTTCCGCGAGATGCGGCGGCTGCTGATCTTTGAGACGCTGATCCACCCCGTCGATACGGCGCGTTTTCTGTTCGGTGATATCGCTACGGTATATGCGAAAGTGCGGCGCTACAATCCGGTGATTCAAGGCGAGGACCGCGCCATCCTGGTGCTGACGCACACCAGCGGCATGGACGGCGTTGTGGATGGGCATCGCTTCCTCAATCCGGAGCCGCCCGGTCCCGCCATGGGAGATGCGGTCTTTGAAGGTGAGGAAGGTACGCTGCGGGTGCTCGCGACGGGCGAGATCTGGCAGGCAGGGGAGTGCATCTATCAGAACCCGCCGCAGACCGGGTACAAGGGCGATAGCGTGCTTGCGACGCAGCAGCATTTTGTGGATTGCCTGCGGAGCGGTGAGCCTTTCGAGACTTCGGTGGACGACTACCTGAAGAGCTTCGCCGTGGTGGAAGCCGCGTATCGCAGT
>JAEUQE010000485.1 GCA_016789785.1 Bryobacterales bacterium | reverse complement strand
ACACCGCTGGCTGTGCTGTCGCGAAGTTTGGGCGGAACGCGAGGCAAGACGCTGATCGTCGCGCTTCCGGGCTCGCCGAAAGGCGCGGTGCAGTCATTGGAAGCCATTGTGAAGCTGGTACCTCACATCGTGGATCTACTTCACGGAAAGACGGATCATCCCCCCACGTTGAAACTAAGCGGTGCTCAATGACATCCAACAATCGAGTGCTCTCAAAAACCATTACCGTTGCTCTGCTTTGCGGGTCGCTGGCCTTGCCTCAAGAGCCGCAGACCACCATCCGGACGGACATCATCAACGTGGTCGCACCCACGGTGGTAACCGACAAGACCGGCATGTTTGTGAACGGGCTCACGCCCCAGGATTTCCGGCTTTTCGACAACGACAAGCTGCAGGAGATCCGCGTGGATGTCTCATTTCAGCCAATCGATGTGGTCCTATGCCTCCAGGCGGACGCTGTGACGCAGGACGTGCTGCCGCGTGTGCGCAAGATCGGGCCTCTGCTGGAGAACCTGGTGATGGGTGAGCAGGGCCAGGTGGCGGTGATCGCGTTCGACCATCGCATCCGTGTGATGCAGGAGTTCACCTCTGACGGAGAGAAGATCAAGGAAGCGCTGAACAAGATCAATCCCGGTAGTACCACGGCGGCGCAGATCGACGCGGTGAACACGGGAGTGCGCATGCTTTCGCGGCGCAGCAAAGACCGGCGGCGCGTGCTGCTGCTGATCAGCGAGACGCGCGACAAGGGCAGCGAAGGCAAACTGCGCGACACGCTGCTGCTGGCCGAGGTGAACAATGTGCTGGTGTACACGGTGAACATGAGCCGTTTCATCAACACGCTGACGGCGAAGGCGCAGCCGCCGCGCCCCGATCACATCCCGCCTTCCGCGCGCCCCATGCAGGGAGGCGTTCCGCAGACCCCCACAACGATTGCGCAGATGCAGCTCGGCAACGTGATGCCCGCGTTCGTGGAGATCTTCCGGTCCACCAAAGCGATCTTCGTGTCGAATCCAGCCGAGGTGTTCACGAAGTACACCGGAGGACGGGAATTCGGCTTCGTGTCGCAACGTGCGCTGGAGGAAGCGATTTCCAAAATCGGCGAAGAGTTGCACAGCCAGTATCTGATCAGCTACAACCCGAGTAACAAGTTGGAGGGTGGCTGGCACACCATCCGAGTGGAAGTGCGCAATCGTCCGGGGCTCGATATCCGCACGCGCACCGGTTACTGGTTGGCCGCGGTGCCGCAGTAAGAATCGGCGCGCATCATTTGCCACGTGCTTTCCGGATTGCGGCGGCGGTGATCTCCGCGCGGTACTCCGCAATGCGCTTCCCCATGGCGATGGTCTTCTCAGGCGGCGCGAGTGAGACTCCGTTGATCGAGAACTTGCCCGCAGCCATGCGTTCCTTCATGCGTACGGAGTTCGGATCGGCGGCCATCATCTGCGCCGAGATCGCATAGTCATCATGAATGCCCTCATCGGTCTGCTTGATCCCCTGCGTTTCGAGCCACTTCTTCACACCGGGATAGTCGTAGTACGCGGCGATGTGATGAATGCGCGTCTTCCCCGCGCCCCACTTCCTGGTGAGCGCAGTGGCAACGGCAGTCATCCCTTTCGTGTTGCCACCACTGTCACCGATCAGGAAGATGTGTTCGAAGCCGTGCGTGCGGAAGCTCTCGGCGATGTCGGTGAGCAGCCGCTCATAGGTTTCTTCCCGCACACTGATTGAGGATGGATACAGCATGTGATCGGTGGGCGGATCGAAGTTGCCTTCGGGAACGAACGCGACAATCGGAGCGACCAGCGTATCGCCGAGCTTCCGGGCGATCGCTTCACAGGTGACCTTGAGAATGTAGTTGTGTTTGCCGGCCGCAAGATAGGGCCCGTTCTGCTCCACACCGCCGGTCGCAATCAGGATCGACTTCTTGCCGGCCTTCATCGCATCGCGAACCTCCAGCCAGGTCAGTTCCTCGATCCACACCGTATTGCGGGCGGCGATGGGCCGCGGCATGTTGGGATCGGGCCGCATGGGATTCGGCTTGGACTGTGCGAATGCTGTGCCAGTGGCAGCGATGGCAGTCCACGCGAGACAGAGCAGGGCTCGATTTGACATAGTAGGTCTATCATAGACCCATCCAGGAGGCTCCTCGTTGTCCGAATCCTCACGAGTGCGTGGCGCAATCATCGGCTGCGGTTTCTTTGGGCGTATTCAACTGGAGGCATGGTCGCGCATGCCCGGTGTAGAGATAGTAGCCGCATGCGATCCGGTGTTGGCGCGCGCGCAGGAAGCGGCTCCGCGCGCGTATGCTGATCCAGCGGAGATGCTGGCGAACGAGCAACTCGATTTCGTCGATATCGCGACCAGGCCCGATACGCATCTGCCACTCGTGAAGCTGGCGGTAGGGCACAGGTTGCCAGCGATTTGCCAGAAGCCGCTTGCGGAGTCGATGGAGCAGGCGCTGGAGATGCGGGATGTGGTGCGCGCGTCCGGTGTGCGAGTGATGATTCACGAGAACTGGCGTTGGCAGCCCTGGTATCGCGAGGCGAAGCGGCTGGTGGGCGAAGGCCGCATCGGCGCGCCGATCACGTACACGTTCCGGATCCGGCAGCGCGATGGGCTGGGTGCGGATGCATTCCCGAATCAGCCGTACTTCCGCGAGATGCGGCGGCTGCTGATCTTTGAGACGCTGATCCACCCCATCGATACAGCGCGGTTTCTGTTCGGTGATATCGCCACGGCGTATGCGAAAGTGCGGCGCTACAATCCGGTGATTCAAGGCGAGGATCGCGCGATCCTCGTGCTAACGCACACCAGCGGGATGGACGGCGTTGTGGATGGGCATCGCTTCCTCAATCCGGAGCCGCCCGGTCCCGCCATGGGCGATGCGGTCTTTGAAGGTGAGGAAGGTACGCTGCGGGTGCTGGCGACGGGCGAGATCTGGCAGGCAGGGGAGTGCATCTATCAGAACCCGCCGCAGACTGGGTACAAGGGCGATAGCGTGCTTGCGACGCAGCAGCACTTCTTGGATTGCCTGAGGAGCGGTGAGCCTTTCGAGACTTCGGTGGACGACTACCTGAAGAGCTTCGCCGTGGTGGAAGCCGCGTATCGCAGT
>JAEUQE010000484.1 GCA_016789785.1 Bryobacterales bacterium | reverse complement strand
TGCATACTGACCAAGCAGACCACTGGCCTTGGCATTACAGCCGCGATCCCGATCATTCTGGCTTGGCTGTGGATTCGTTCCGGCCATCCACACCGCATCATCGGATTCGTGGCTGCATATGGCGCAGGATGGTCGATTCCGGTTGCGGCTCTCCTGCTATGGTTGATTCGGAATGAAGCTCTTCAGGCGTTCTTCGATTGCGTGTTCGGAAACACCAGTGCGAAAGGATCGGGGTGGGGCCTCTACCTTCGGCCCGTGGTTCAGATCCCGTTCCACTTCCTGGCAGCGGTGCTTCTTCTGGCGCTGGTCGCCTACCTGACGGCGCGGCTCCGGCCGGGAACACCCATGCCGTCGCACCTGGCCTATGTCATAAGTGGGACTATTCTGGCCCTTGTGGTGCTCGCCGGAGGGCCAGCGTGGCTCGCTGCCGCGGCAAGGTCCGTACGGACGGTTCTGGTATCAGGTAGCCTCTGTGGTGCCGCCGGACTTTTGGCCTGGAGTGCCTCGCGCCCTAGCCTCGAACCGAGGTACCAGCACATCGCCCTGCTTGCCGGTGTCTCTGGCGCGATCGGCTACATGCTCAGCCTGTCGTGGGCGGCCTACGAACCAATGGTGATGCCGGGTCTGGCACTGATAGCGGCCCTCGCGCTGAACCGGTCTATGAGTTCCACCGTCTTCTGGCGGAGCGCCTACTTCGGTGCGTACCTATTCCTTTTGGCGGCGAACTCAGCCGCGAAACTTCAACACCCATTCGGTTGGCTGGGATGGGATGAGCCGCCCGTCGCGCGCGCCGACGCCGTTTCCAACCTGCCGAAACTGGCCGGCTTGCGCGTTTCGCGTCCGAGTCTGGACATCACCGAGCGCGTCATTCGTGCGATTCACGCCTCGAGCCGTCCGGACGATCCCGTTTTTGTCTATCCCTACCTGCCGATGTTTTACGTGCTGTCTGGCAGACGTCCCTCGACTTATGCGTTTACCCACTTCATCGACGTTGCTCCCGACGCGATCTGCCGGCGCGATGCCGCCCAATTGTTGCAGAATCCGCCCAAGATGATCGTCGAACTGGAGGATTCCCCGCAGAATCGCGAGATCGAAGAGCGGGTATTTCGCGCCGGAGAGCAGAGCGGATCGCGCATGATCGTCGACGCCATCCGTAAGCTGACACAGAGCTACCGGTTGCTGGAGTCTTTTCAAGTCCCAGGCAGTGGAGGCACTCTTCGCGTCTGGGCGAGAGATGAGGAGGAGAGATAAGTGATTGCCTCGAGTGTCGTTCTCGAACCTGGCGTTGTGATCCACCACCCGGATCTGGTCAACCTGTACGGGTGCCGCATCGGCGCCGGGTCCCGCATCGGGACCTTCGTCGAGATCCAGAAGGATGCCACCATCGGGAAGAACTGTAAGATCTCCAGCCACACCTTCATCTGTAGCGGTGTCCACATCGCCGACGGCGTCTTCATCGGCCATGGAGTCATGTTCACCAACGACCGGTATCCGCGTGCGGTGAACGAGGACGGCAGCCTGCAAACCGGCGCCGACTGGGAGTTGCTCGAAACACGCGTCGGTGACGGCGCTTCCATCGGCAGCAATGCCACCATCCTTCCCGGACTGGAAATCGGCCGCGGCGCTATTGTGGGCGCCGGGGCCGTTGTGACCCGGTCCGTTCCCGAATTCGCAGTCGTCGCCGGAGTTCCCGCACGTGTGACCGGCGACTCCAGGAGGAAGTAATGCCCCAAACTCTACTCGATGCAACTCCCGCGGCAGATCTCTTTGCCGGCCAGGTCCCGTTCCTGAAGCCTTGGATGGGCGACGAAGAAGTCCAGGCCGCCGCACAGGTCATCTTGTCCGGCTGGGTTTGCCAAGGACCGAAGGTGGCCGAGTTCGAACGCCTTGTCGCCAAGTTCTGCGCCGCCCCCTTCGCGGTTGCGACCAACTCCTGCACCTCGGCTCTGCACCTCACCCTGCGGCTGAGCGGCGTGGGAGTCGGCGACGAGGTCGTCATGCCGTCACACACGTGCATGGCCACCGCGAACGCCGTTCATCACTGCGGGGCGGTTCCCGTGTTCGCCGACATTGATCCGTTGACCTACAATCTGGACCCGTGTTCCGCCGAAGCGGCGATCACAGCTCGCACCAAGGCTGTCATCCTGGTCCACCAGATCGGACTTCCGGGCAACGTGGAACGCTTTGACGAAATCGCCCGCCGTCACGGCATCTCCCTCATCGAGGACGGCGCGTGCAGTTTCGGCGCGTCCTACCATGGCCGGCCCGTTGGTGGACTTGGCCATCCCACCTGCTTCAGCTTTCACCCCCGAAAAATGGTCAGCACGGCGGAAGGAGGCATGATCGTCACCGGCGACGCATCCCTCTCCGATCGTGCCCGGGTCCTTCGCTCAACCGGCGCTTCGGTTTCCGACCTGGACCGCCACATCGCTCGCGGCGCAATCGTCCAGCAGTATGAGGATTTCGGCTACAACTACCGCATGACTGACATCCAGGCGGCCATCGGCGTGGTTCAGATGAGCAAACTGGAGCAGATGCTCGCCGAACGGCGGCGGCAGGCAGTTCGCTACGATTCGGCGCTCAACCCGTCGGGCGAAGTGACCGGCCCCTTCGTCCCGGATGGGCTGGTGCACTCGTATTCTTCCTATCTGGTGCGGATCGGTCGCGGCGGTGCGCAGCGCCGGGATGCCATCCTCCGCAGGATGGCCGAACTGGGCGTTTCCTGCCGCGTGGGTATCCAGCCCTTGCACTGGGAACCCTTCTATTCGGAGAAATGCCGCGGTCTCGATCTCCCGCACACTGAGGAAGTTGCCCGCAGCACGATGTTTCTGCCCATCTTCCCCGGCCTCACCGAACCGGAGCAGGACCGAGTGATTCAGGTGCTGTTTGATTGTTTGGCAGTCTGCTGACCGCGGACTGCTACGTAGCCTGTGCCCAACGTCTAGCTATAGCCAAAAATATTTGAAATTTTTGGCTGCACTCAGCGATCAGTGGTCAGTGCTCAGCTTTTGAATCAGCGCGGTGAGCATGCGTTTCACTTCGGTGGCACGGCCGTTCAGATCCTGGTAGTCTGCGGGGTTGAGTATCTCCAGATCTTTCGCCAGCAGCAGGTGATACTCGACCTCACTCGCCGATCCCATCGCGATCGAACAGA
>JAEUQE010000483.1 GCA_016789785.1 Bryobacterales bacterium | reverse complement strand
AAACTCGGCATCTGTACCGTCTGCAACAACATCTCCGACGGAGAGACGTGCAACTACTGCCGGGACCAATCCCGCGATCAGAGGGTGATCTGCGTGGTGGAAGAGCCGCCGAACGTCCTCCCGGTGGAAGTGACGCGGCAGTTTCATGGGCTCTATCACGTGCTTCACGGCGCCATCAGCCCTTTGCGAGGCATCGGGCCGGAGCAGTTGCGCATTAAGAGTTTGCTTGTGCGTCTGCAACACGGCGGCGTGGAGGAAGTGATCCTGGCGACGAACCCGACCGTGGAGGGCGAAGCGACAGCGGTCTATTTGTCGCGGCTGCTGAAACCTCTCGGGGTACGCGTCACTCGGATCGCAATGGGAATCCCGGTGGGGAGTGATCTCGATTTCGCCGACGAAGTCACCATGACGAAGTCGCTCGAAAACCGCCGGGAACTATGAACCCCTCTTGCGCTTAGTGGCTGCGGTCTCCAATCGCCGCAGGTCTTCCTCCAACTCCAGCGCCCTGCGAATCTCCTGATTGGTGGCCTCCCTGAGGCGCATCGCTTCGGACTCCAGCTTGGCGCGTCTTTCACGGACCTCGCGCAATTCGCTGGTTTCCAGCTTTTCCGGCGGCGCGCCCAGGGATCTGGCGAGTTCGCGTCCAATCACGGCGCCGCCCTGCTTGAGCGTCAGCCGGACCGTGACATCGGGAGACAGCCGTGCATAAACTGCCTTGCCACGCCGCATCGTTTCGGCATCCAATTTCACGGGCGGCACACGTCCACTATCCATGATCTCCAACTCTGCCTGATCCGCCGCACGAATCACACTGCTTTGCGTGTTCCATTCGATGCGCAACTGGCCGCGGTCGGCTAGAAGTTTCAAGTCCACACCGTCCTGACCTCGAGTTTCAGCCGGGCCTCGCGTCAACTTTGGAACGCCAATCAGCGCGAACAGAATCACCACTAGCGCGGCGGCGGCAATCGGCAGTTTCGCGGTGAGGCCTCGGGAAGCCGGGGCCCTCCGTCCGGACGATGAGGCAACCGGATCCGCATCTTCGTGCACCAGTTCCTGGGCGGACTCGCTTTCGCGATCCTCCGCCGCCGCGGGCTCACGCGCGCCTTCAATCACAAACTCACGATAGGATCGCTCGCGCCGCACTATGCCATCCTGCTCGCGAACGAAAAAGCCTGCCTGCGTGTTGCCACCCTTGATGGGATAGAGCACAAGGACGGTCTGCCAGGGTTCGGGGAAGAACCGGTTGTAGATCTCCAGGTCTTCGTCGGTGAGGCTGACAGCGGCCTTTGTGTGCGAGACAAAGAAGCCGAGCGGCTCCAGGACCTGCAGTTGCGGATCGCGCTCGGCGGTCTCCAACTGTTGCACCAGCTTTTGCCGGTCGTTGTTGGAGAGGTTGAAGCCGGGCCCGCGCGAATGTTCGCACGCCACTTCGCGCCAGGAATGAATGCGAATGCGGGTGTCGCTGCGGCGGCCGAACAGAATGCCGCCCATCTCGACGCCTCCCCGGCTCAGCCTGCGAAAGCCTTCCAGAACGCGTCCGTTCAACTCCTCCAGCACTGCGCGAGAAATCTCAATCGCGTAGCGGCTTTCGGCTGCACTCCACAGCAGGTTGTCCTGTTCTTCCGCACCCGGTCGCGACAAGTGAACGCGCTCCTTCGCGTATCCGGCAAGCGCGCACAACAACCGACTCAGCGCACGCACGCCGCCGCACAGTTAACTTTCAAACCTGATTGTCCTGATTATAGCGGACCTTTGGCGGGGCAGAGTGCTCTACTGTTTCCAGCTACTGGGTCCACGCTACGTCAATGTTCGATACGACGCCATCCTTCACTTCCACGTCGTACTGTTCCTTACGCTGGCCTTCCTTCACAAGTTCGATGCGGTAGCGCCCAGTGGGCAAGGTAAGACTCGCTGGCGTTTTCTCACGGCGCTCCTGCCCGTTGAGAATGATGGTGGCTCCCGACGGAGTGGTGCGAACAGTCAGCGTCCCGACCGACCTTTCCATGGTGATGAGGATCTCGCGATCCTGCGGCAGGTTGAAGATCCGCGATTGGAGCCGGTGCCCATCCAATGCCGCTGTCAATGTGTGGCGTCCCGCGCTCAGCGTCATCTGGCAGGGCGCGGTACAACTCCTCGCGCCCACACCGTCGAAGATGATTTTCGCTCCTGGAGGAACCGAAGCGACATGATAGGGGACTTCCTCGGCGGGCTTCTCTCTCACGGTGGCAGAAGGTTGGGGGTTCACCTGGGGACCAGGCGGCTGCGGCTCGGCAGGTTTCGCTTCCGCCGTCTGCCGCCCTTTCGGCTCATCGGGGGCAGACTCACTCTTCTCTTCCCCGCCCTTCGGCTCGGGCTCCGATGCGGGCGGCGGCGGCGGCGGGACTGCCGGCCCCATGGCTGACGGCTTCATCGCATCGTTGGAGATCTCCTGAGGCTGACTCTGTGCAGCCGTGCCGGAACCAGAATCGTTGTGGAAGAGCAACTGCCGCCCCAGCATCAGGACCAATCCGATCGTAACCAAGCCCGCAAGAAAGGCGATTGGCGATTTCCAGCGGCTGCTTCTGCGTTCGCGCCCCGTTGTTTCCTCCTCGCGAAACAAGCGCGGCCGAATCTGCGGCGGCGCGGCCTGCGCGGACGACGAAACCGGCGCGCTCACCTCCGGTAACGGCGCGGGCTCTTGCTTGGGAAACGGAAGCGCCGTCGAAAGTGCGACCGGAATCGCCTCCGCCACGGTTTCCAGACTCTCGACAGCGCCGGTCTTCATCGGCTCCCATCCCGGCTTCGACTGGCACGCGTTGGCCAAAGCACGCGTGAACTCCACGCAGGAGGGAAACCGCTGCGGAGCCTCCTTGTGCAACGCTCTGCGAAGAACGATGTCGACTCCGCCGCCAAGCGTCGGGTTGATGCGCTGCGCCGGAGGGAACTCCTCATTGACGATCTTGAACATCAGCGACGGCAGCGTGTTGCCCGCGAATGGTTTCTCCCCCGTAAGCAACTGGTAGGCGATGACCGCGAGTGCAAACTGATCCGCCCGGCCATCGGTGGGCCGGTCCGCGATCTGCTCGGGCGACATGTAGCTGGGAGTGCCGAGCACAACGCCCGATTGCGTGGCTTGGTGCGAAAGGAACTTCGCGACTCCGAAATCAGTGATCTT
>JAEUQE010000482.1 GCA_016789785.1 Bryobacterales bacterium | reverse complement strand
GTGGAGCGTCCGAAGCCAGATCCGGAGATCTACCTCCGGGTGGCGCAGCTTCTGGGCGTGGCCCCTGCCGAATGCGTGGTGTTCGAAGATTCGGCGACGGGCATTCAAGCAGCAAGAGCGGCCGGCGCCCGAGTGGTCGCGGTTCGGACCACTTCCGCCGAATTGCCCGAAACCGATTTCACGATTCGGGATTTCACTGACCCGCAAATCGATCCATGGCTACGAGAACTGGCGCGAAGGAGAAACGGCTTCTAACTGGCCTTTTGCCGGTCCTGATGATCTCCGTGTCTCTGGCCGACGGGCTGGCGCAACCCGTGCAACCGCGGAACGCACCAGCGCAAGAGCCTGCCGCGTCGGCGCCCCCTCCGCAACCTGCAGCCGCCCAACTCACGCTCACCCTGGAGCAAGCGAACGAGCGCAACCCGACCGACCGGACCCTGGTCCATGAAGGCCGTCAGGTTCTTGTGCAAGGCCAGGTGGCGGACCGCGCGGTGCGTTTTGAGGAGTATGCCCACCTCCCGCTGCTCGACTCCAATGGGTGGAGCCTGACCGTGGAAGCTCCGGAGTTCATGCTGGACCGCATTGCCCCGGGTGAATTTGTGGAAGTGCGTGGGATTCTCTCGCATCGCAACGGGTTGCCGGTGGTTCGCCCTGTGCAACTCACCACCACCCGGCCCGCCACACCCCCGAAGATCGAACGCATGCCCATGGGTCTGCTGGAGAGCGACCGTGCTCTTGGCCGCGTGGTGGAGGTTCTTGGACGCGTAGTCACCCTCGGCGAGGATCCCGCTGGACAGTACATTTTGCTCGAGAACGGGATGCGCCGGACCTACCCCGTCTACCTGCCGCGGCCGGCCGGGACCACAGGAGGACTCAACCGGTTCCGGGTCGGCGATCACGTTCAGGCAACTGGAATGGTCTCGGTTCTGATGCAGGATCCCTCGTCGCCTCCGGTTTACCGGCTGGTGCTCAATCAGCCATCAGCGGTGGTGCTCGTGGAACGGCAGTGGATCATCTCCCCGCAGACCCTTCTTGCAACCGTGGCGGCAATCCTGCTGGCGACGCTGCTTTGGCTGCGGCACCGGCGCCTGAAAGGGCGCTCGCGCCGGGCAGTCCGGCGAATGCATGGATTGTGCGAAGAAATTCTGACCGCCAGCAGCATGGAAGAGGTTGCCCGGAAGCTGCGAAGCATCACGCCTCGCGCGTTGGGGATGTCCAGTGTTCGTATCTACCGCTATGATCGTGGCAGCGAGACTCTGGTGAGGCTGGCTTCGCCCGCCGACGGGCCAGTGGAGGTGGTCCGGCTCGACGAGGACGCAGGCACCATCGAAGCAGCAGTCGCCTTGTGCTATCGAAACCGCACCCCACTGTACGTGCCCACGGCCGCAAAGAGTTCTCTGTTGTTCCGCGAGCGGCCCGGGAGCCTCCCCTATTCTCTAGCGTTGCTGCCGATGTTCGCCAAGGAAGAACTGGCAGGCGTGCTTCGAATTGAGAGCGCCGAGAAACAGATCCCCTTTAGCGATGACGAATTGGGCGTGCTTCAGCATGTGGCCAACCAGTTCGCGCTGATGTTGAAGATTCTGGATCAGCAGATTCGCCGGGAGCAACTCGCGCGCAGCGAGAAACTGGCCGTAACAGGGCAGTTGATCTCGGGCGTCGCGGGCGAACTGAAGGCGCCGCTGGAATCGATTTTCTCGCTGTCCCACCGCATGCTCGACGCGGGGGAGGGCGAGGCTCGCGCCATTCTCATGGAGTCCTTGAAGGTCTCGTCGATCCTGAGCCGTCTCAGCCACGTGGTCGGTCCGCAGCAGGGCGAGGCCGGGACCATTGAGGTGAACCAGGCGCTTCAGCAGGTGCTGGAAAGCTTCGACAAAGAGCAGCGTACTCCGGACATTGAGATGGAAGCCCGTCTTGCACGGGAGCCTCTGTGGACGGTCGGAGTTGCGAGTCAATTGGAGGATGTTCTGGGCAACCTGGTGCTGCTTGCCAGCCAGGCGGCGGGGCAGTCCCAGGAGCCCAAAGTGGTGATCGAAACCGAGGGGAACTCGCGCCGCGTGCAGGTCTCTATTCGCTACGGAACGCTCGTCTACGACGAAGTGTTCCCGCCCATGCCATCCCGGCCGGGCCAGCGCGAGGCCTTGGGTTTCAGCCTCTGCCGCGGCATCCTGCACAGTCTCGGAGGCGACGTTCGCATTCATCGCGCAGGCGAGACGAGCTGCCGCATGGAGATCGAACTCCCCGCGGTTTTCCCCGTGCAGCGGCCTGCCGAAGCACCCTCAAGAACCAACCCCCGGACCGAGAGCCTCACCGCGCTCCTGTTGGAACCCGATCCGGCCGCACAGCGCCGGTTGGTTTCGTTCCTGGCAACACGCAGCCATCGTGCGATTCCGGTGACAAGCGAAGGCGAGGCTCTGGAATTGCTTCGCCGCCTGCGCATTGATGTCATCTTCTGTGCGGTTCGAACCGGCCCTGGGCCGGTATCGGGCAACTGGGCGGACTTCTTTGATCGCACCCGGAACATGGCCCGAGTCTTTGTGCTGTTGTCGGACGGTATCGACACGGAAGCCTCCACGCTCTTCCCGAACGGAGAAGGCTTCGTGATTCATAAGCCGCTCGAGACGGGCGAATTGGAGAGGCTGCTCGGCCGGATGGACGCCAAGCATGAGGCGCGTTCCGCCGCTCCGGCTGAAACCTCCGTGCGGGTTGCGACGTAGAATGGGATGAGATGCCTCGCTCCCTGTTCCGCACCGCTCTCCTGATTGGAAGCTTGGCCTGTGCCGCCTTCCCGCAGAAGTATTCCGGCCCGCGTCCGCCGAAACCGGACCGGCTCTACCTGTTGCACGCCACCTCTCTCGTTGAGACCGAAGTGGCGGAGGCAAAAGAAGAAAAGCGCAAGGATGACACGGTCTACGTGGTAGACGGCTCCGCATCGACGGTGAAGACGCCGCTTGCCGAACCCATCTTTCTCATCGAGAGCAAGAGTATTCTGCCCGAAAAGCTTCAGCTCTACAAGCTCGATGTGAACAAGGCGGGAAAGCGCGAGATCGTGTTTTCCACCAAGCGCCGCAAGGACGGCCCGCGCCCGCTGCATCTCACCCTGAAGCGTCTGGGAGAAGGAGTGTACCGCGTGGAAGCGAACGAGTTCCTGCAGAACGGCGAGTATGCGGTTACTCCGGAAGGCTCGAACAC
>JAEUQE010000481.1 GCA_016789785.1 Bryobacterales bacterium | reverse complement strand
AAACTCGGCATCTGTACCGTCTGCAACAACATCTCCGACGGAGAGACGTGCAACTACTGCCGGGACCAATCCCGCGACCAGAGGGTGATCTGCGTGGTGGAAGAGCCGCCGAACGTCCTCCCGGTGGAAGTAACGCGGCAGTTTCATGGGCTCTATCACGTGCTTCACGGTGCCATCAGTCCTTTGCGAGGCATCGGACCGGAGCAATTGCGCATTAAGAGCCTGCTGGTGCGTCTGCAACACGGGGGCGTGGAGGAAGTGATCCTGGCGACGAACCCGACTGTGGAGGGCGAAGCCACAGCGGTCTATTTGTCGCGTCTGCTGAAACCGCTTGGGGTGCGTGTCACCCGGATCGCGATGGGAATCCCGGTTGGGAGCGATCTCGATTTCGCCGACGAAGTCACGATGACGAAGTCGCTCGAAAACCGCAGGGAACTATAGGCCCCTCTTGCGCTTGGTAGCTGCGGACTCCAATCGCTTCAGGTCTTCCTCCAACTCCAGCACCTTGCGAATCTCCTGGTTCGTTGCTTCCCTGAGGCGAATCGCTTCGGACTCCAGGTTGGCGCGTCTTTCGCGGACTTGGCGCAACTCGGTGGTTTCCCGCTTCTCCGGCGGCGCGCCCAGTGATCTGGCGAGTTCGCGTCCGATCACGGCGCCACCTTGCTTGAGAGTTAGCCTGACAGTGACATCGGGAGAAAGCCGCGCATACACCACCTTGCCACGCCGCATGGTTTCGGCATCCAATTTCACTGGCGGCACGCGTCCGCCATCCATGATCTCCAACTCCGCCTGATCGGCTGCGCGAATCAGACTGCTTTGCGAGTTCCATTCGATGCGCAACTGGCCGCGGTGGGCCAGAAGTTTCAAGTCCACGGCATCCTGTCCGCGGGCTTCTGCCGGACCTCGAATGAACTTTGGAACGCCAATCAGCGCGAACAGAATCACCACCAGCGCGGCGGCGGCAATCGGTAGTTTCGCGGTGAGCCCTCGAGAAGCCGGGGCCCTTCGGCCGGACGATGAGGCAACCGGATCCGCACCTTCGTGCACCGGTTCCTGGGCGGGCTCGCTTTCTCGATCCTCCGCCACTGCGGGCTCACGCGCGCCTTCGATCACAAACTCACGATAAGATCGCTCGCGGCGCACCATGCCATCCTGTTCACGAACGAAGAAGCCTGCCTGCGTGTTGCCGCCCTTGATGGGATAGAGCACAAGGACGGTCTGCCAGGGTTCGGGGAAGAACCGGTTGTAGATCTCGAGGTCTTCGTCGGTGAGGCTGACAGCGGCCTTCGTGTGCGAGACAAAGAAGCCGAGCGGCTCCAAGACCTGCAGTTGCGGATCGCGCTCGGCGGTTTCCAATTGTTGCACCAGCTTCTGCCGGTCGTTGTTGGAGAGGTTGAAGCCGGGCCCGCGCGAATGTTCGCACGCCACTTCCCGCCAGGAATGAATGCGAATGCGGGTGTCGCTGCGGCGGCCGAACAGAATGCCGCCCATCTCGACGCCTCCACGGCTCAGCCTGCGAAAGCCTTCCAGAACGCGCCCGTTCAACTCTTCCAGCACGGCGCGAGAAATCTCAATCGCGTAGCGGCTTTCGGCTGCACTCCACAGCAGGTTGTCCTGTTCTTCCGCACCCGGTCGCGACAAGTGAACGCGCTCCTTCGAGTATCCGGCAGGTGGCACACACCCATCGAGTCAGCGCATGCACACCGCCACACAGTTAACTTTCGATCCTGATTGACCTGATTATAGCGGACCTTTGGCGGGGCAGAGTGCTCTACTGTTTCCAGCTACTGGGTCCAAGCCACATCAATGTTCGACACGACGCCATCCTTCACTTCCACGTCGTACTGTTCCTTGCGCTGGCCTTCCTTGACGAGTTCGATGCGGTAGCGCCCGGTGGGCAAAGTAAGACTTGCTGGCGTCTTCTCGCGGCGCTCCTGCCCGTTGAGAATGATGGTGGCGCCCGACGGAGTGGTGCGAATGGTCAGCGTGCCGACCGACCTTTCCATGGTGATGAGGATCTCGCGATCCTGCGGCAGGTTGAAGATCCGCGATTGGAGCCGGTGCCCATCCAATGCCGCTGTCAACGTATGGCGTCCCGCGCTGAGAGTCATCTGGCAAGGCGCGGTACAACTCCGTGCGCCAACGCCGTCAAAGATGATTTTCGCCCCTGGAGGAACCGTAGCGACATGGTAGGGGAGTTCTTCGGCGGGTTTCTCCCGCACCGTGGTGGCCGGCTGAGAATTGGGGGGTTGGGAATTGGGGGGTTGGGAATTGGGGGGTTGGGAGGTTGTGGGCTGCGGACTCGGCGGCTGCGGCTCGGCGGGTTTCGCTTCCGCCGTCTGCCGCCCTTTCGGCTCATCTGAGGGAGACTCGCTCTTCTCTTCCCCGCCCGTCGAGCCGGGCTCCGATGCTGGCGGTGGCGGCGGCGGGACTGCCGGCCCCATGGCCGACGGCTTCGTCGCATCGTTGGAGGTCTCCTGAGGCTGACTCTGCGCGGCCGCACCGGAACCAGAATCGTTGTGGAATAACAACTGCCGCCCCAGCATCAAGACCAAGCCGATCGTGACCAGGCCCGCCAGAAAAGCGATTGGCGATTTCCAGCGGCTGCTTCTGCGTTCGCGCCCTGTTGTTTCCTCCTCGCGAAACAAGCGCGGCCGAATCTGCACTGGAGCGGCCTGCGCGGACGACGACACGGGCGCGCTCGCCTCCGGCAACGGCGCAGGCTCTTGCCTGGGAAACGGAAGCGCCGTCGAAAGAGCAACCGGAATCGCCTCCGCCACGGTTTCCAGACTCTCGACAGCGCCGGTCTTCATCGGCTCCCATCCGGGCTTCGACTGGCACGCGTTGGCCAAAGCGCGGGTGAACTCCACGCAGGACGGAAAGCGCTGCTGAGCCTCCTTGTGCAGCGCTCTCCGCAGAACGATATCGACGCCGCCGCCAAGTGTCGGATTGATGCGCTGCGCCGGAAGGAACTCCTCATTCACGATCTTGAACATGAGCGACGGCAGCGTGTTGCCCGCGAACGGTTTCTCCCCCGTGAGCAACTGGTAGGCGATGACCGCGAGTGCAAACTGATCCGCCCGGCCATCGGTCGGCCGGTCCGCGATCTGCTCGGGCGACATGTAACTGGGAGTGCCGAGCACAACGCCCGATTGCGTGGCTTGGTGCGAAAGGAACTTCGCGACTCCGAAATCAGTGATCTT
>JAEUQE010000480.1 GCA_016789785.1 Bryobacterales bacterium | reverse complement strand
TTTCCCCTCGTATTTCTAATGACTTTGGTGGGCGCCACACAATTGCCAGTGGCCGGATGGACGTCGCCGCGCGTGCGCGAAGGCTGGCTGATGGTGCACGTCATCACCGTCCTTTCCGGGTATGCCGCGCTCCTTCTGACGGCCATCGCCAGCGTGTTCTACCTCATCCGCGAGCGGCAACTGAAGCACAAGCAGCCTGGCTCGTTGTTTGAACGCCTGCCTCCGCTTGGAACCCTGGACCAGATTGTGACCAAGTCGCTCACCTTGGGCTTCGTGTTCATCACCGGAGGCGTGGTGGCGGGTCTTACCTGGGCATTCGTCGAGTCCGGAACCCGATGGGTGGGCGACGTCCGCATCCATCTGGCGCTGATCACCTGGGCGCTTTGCCTGGTGACCGTATTCCTCCGCAATACCGCGGGCTGGCGGGGCCGGAAGGCCGCGGTGCTCTCGATCGGACTGGTGGGGTGTTCGGCCTTGACCTGGGTGATGCATATCGGCCTGCGCACGATGCTGCTTGAGCGATGACGTTCCACATCACAGGATTGAATCACCGCACCGCGCCCGTCGAGGTACGCGAGAAACTCGCCTTTCCCGAGGCCCGTCTCGGCGAGGCTCTGCAAACGCTGCTGTCTCACGCGGGCGTGAACGAAGGCCTGATTCTCAGCACCTGTAATCGCGTGGAAGTCGCCGTGGCCGTCGAACATGAGGACCCGGCGGGCCTGGTGGAGACGTTTCTTGAGTCCACGCGCAATCTGCCCCATCAGCAGATCGCGCCTCACCTTTATCACTATCAGGGCCGCGACGCGATCCGTCACCTGTTCCGCGTAGCCGCCAGCCTGGACTCCATGGTTGTGGGCGAACCGCAGATCCTCGGCCAGTTGAAAGAGGCATACGCGCAGGCCAAGGCCACGGGCACGGTCAGCGGCTTCCTGGAAGGGCTCATGAATCGCGCCTTCAGTGTCGCCAAACGAGTGCGCACGGAGACGGAGATCGGGCAGAGCGCAGTGTCGGTGAGCTATGCGGCGGTGGAACTCGCCCGCGACATTTTCGGTTCACTCCACGGACATGCGATCCTGCTGATCGGCGCGGGCAAGATGTCGGAACTTGCGGCGCGGCACCTGCAACGCGCCGGCGCCAGCAAGATTGTGGTCACCAATCGTACCCGCTCGCGGGCCGAGGAGATGGCAGCCACATTCCACGGCTCCGTGGTGCCGTACGAACAGTTCCCCGGCGCGATGCACAACACCGACATCGTGATTACGTCCAGCGGGGCGCCCGGCTACATCCTCACTCGCGACTCGATGCACCGCGTAATGAGCCAGCGCAAGGGCAAGCCCATCTTCCTGATCGATATCGCCGTGCCGAGAAACGTCGATCCGCTCGTCAACAAGCTCGACAACGTCTTCCTCTACGATATTGACGACCTCGGCCGCGTCGTCGAGCGCAACCGTCTTACGCGCATGGAGGAAGCCGTCGAGGCCGAGAAGATCATCGAGGAAGAAGTCGTTCGCATGGAGGCGAGGCTGCGCGAGCGCGAGGTCACGCCCACCATCGTCACGCTGCAGGAGCAGCTTGAGCACCTGCGTTGCGCCGAGTTGGAACGCGTACGCTCCAAGCTTGGCGCCATCACCCATCAGCAGGAAGAAGCGATTGAAGCGCTGACCAAGGGCATTCTCGCCAAGATCGCGCATGGCCCGATTGCAGAGCTTCGCCGCCAGGCCTCACGCGGCGAGACGCAGTCGACCGTCGAGGCCATCCGCCGCATCTTCCGTCTGCCGGAGTAACGGCGCTCAAGTCTTGGCCCGCAGCTCAAGGGCGAACGAATCGAGCGCCACGCCCTTCTGGATGTTGCGCCGCGTGAACTCCACCAACTCATCCACCTTCCGTGTGGCGGCCATCAGCCATTCAAACGAAGTTGCCGACGCGATGCGGGCAAGCTGCGCCTGCGCATCCTGATTGCGAACCGGCGCGCGCCCTTCGCGCACGAGAAGCAGATCTTCAATCAACGAATAGAGGATCTTCAGATACAAGTCCAGCTTCTCGTTCTTGCTCGCGGAGATCGACTCACAACTCTTGATCCACGCCGAGAACTTCTCCTGCCCGCTCGACACCTCGAGCAGCTTCAACATACGGTTGCGGCGTGTTTCCCACTGCTCGATATCGAGCGTCACGGCGAGACCGGGACAGCCACCCGAGAACGTGATGCGGCGATCGGTGCCAGGCCAGCCGCGCGCGTCCGCGAACGCCCACATGTCTTCATTCGAGAGTGCCGAGAGATGAAAGATCACCGACCGCGAGCGGATGGTGGGCAGCAGATCATAGTAGTTTTCGGCGGTCGCAACCACCACCAGATACGCCGGCGGCTCTTCGAGAATTTTCAGCAGTGAGTTCGCCGCCTGCTCATTGGCGCGATCGATCTGATCAATCAGAAACACACGGCGTGCGCCTTTCAACGGCCCGAACTGCGCACGCTCCTTGAACAGGCGCATCTGCTGAATTGAGATCTGGCGCAACGGCCCGTCAGGACAGAAGGTGACGAAATCGGGGTGCGTGGCAAAGAGCAGTGGATCGTCGGCGCGCTTGTCGGAGGGCAGTTTCTCGCGCTCGGCAAGAATCTCGCGATTGGCGTCGAGGCTGAGATCATCGGCCTCGATCTTCGCTTCATCTCCGAGCAGCGCAGTGGCGAAGCGCCGCGCCAGCGTGGCCTTGCCCACACCTTCGGGACCTGCAAGCAGAATGGTCTGCGGAATCCGATTCTGCTCGATCATGCGGCTCAGCGCGGACGCGGTTGGCGCGTTGCCGAAGAAATTCGGAAAACTCACGAAGGGATCACCTTTGCCAGGATTTCGGAGAGCTGTTGCACGCGGTAGGGCTTTTGAAGGAACGCCTTCACTCCCATGCCGATCATTGCATCCACGGAGGAGTCATGCGAATAGCCGCTGGTGAGAACCACGCGCACCTGCGGATCGATTTCGCGGAGGGCTTCAAAGCAGGCCTTGCCGCCAAGATCGGGCATCACGAGATCGACGATCACGGCATCAATGTCCTGGCGGCGGCGGCGGAAGTACTCGATCGCCTCAGTGGAACTCTCCAGGCAAATGGCATGATAGCCAAGGCCCTTCAACATACGCGCGGCCACCTGGCGCACGAACTCCTCGTCATCCACCACCAGCACCGCGCCTTTGCCTCGAGACGGCGGCTTGTTCGACTCCACTTTCGGCAGCGA
>JAEUQE010000047.1 GCA_016789785.1 Bryobacterales bacterium | reverse complement strand
GAACGATGGTGGCGCAAGCGCCAAGCGCCGCTTCGTGTGGCGGGCGTAGCGCTCTGGATCGGCACCGTGGGTCTTACGGCTGCGGTCGCCGCCACAACCCTCCATTGGATTCCCAGGCCGTGGATCTATGTCTATTGGATCTACTCCCTGCTCGCCGTGCGCGATCTCGATTCGCACGCCATGCGCGTTGTCACGGCGCTGGAACAGGGCAATCTCGCGGAAGCCCGCACTCGCCTCTCATGGATTGTGGGCCGCGATACACACCATCTCGATGAGCCGGAAATTGCGCGCGCGGTTGTGGAGACGGTGTCCGAGAACCTGAGCGACGGCATTGTCGCGCCGCTGTTCTATCTCGCGCTGGGCGGCCCCGCGCTGATGGCTGCGTACAAAGCGGTGAACACGCTCGATAGCATGGTGGGCTACAAGAACGAACGCTATCGCGACTTCGGTTGGTTCTCCGCGCGTGCCGACGATTGGGCCAACCTCATTCCCGCGCGGCTCACGGCGTTGCTGATTTGTCTGATTGCTGCCATCCTACCGGGCTACTCCGCGCGCGAAGCGATCCGCATTGCGATGCGCGATGGCTCCTCGCAACCGAGCCCGAACGCTGGATATCCCGAAGCAGCGATGGCGGGCGCACTCGGTGTGCGGCTTGGCGGTGCGAACCGCTACAACGGCGTGGTCAGCAGCAAAGCCCATCTCGGCGACGCGCGAAATGCGTTGAACGCGCGCACATGCCGGCGGGCGCGAGCCGTGCTCTTCGGCGTTGCGCTGATTGCGGCGGTAGGAGCGTGCCTGCGATGAACGTAACTCACGGCGGCAACATCTTCGCGGTCGCTGCGCAGCACGGCTGGGACTGGCGCGACATCGCCGATTTCAGCGCCAGCATTAACCCCCTGGGCCCTTCGCCACATGTGCGGCCCGCCATCGAACGTGCGCTGGATCGCATCGTGCATTATCCCGAAGCCGATGCGGGCACATTGGTCCGCGCCTTGGCCGAACTCTGGAGCGTTCCCCCGGCCTCGGTGCTCGCAGGCAACGGCGCAACCGACTTGATTCACTTCTTCGCCCGCATGCTCCGGACGGATCGTGTGTATCTCGCGGCGCCCGTATTCAGCGAGTTTCATCGCGTCTACCCGCGCGCCACCATCGTCCCTTTTGATGCGAAACAGTGGCCTCGTGACGGCCTTCTCATTGTGACGCGTCCCGCGAATCCGACGGGTGCGCTGCCGGATCTTCATTCTTATCTCGGCAACGCTCCCAATCCCGTGCTTGTGGATGAGTCGTTCCTGGAATTCACGGGCCAGCCGTCACTCTCGCCCTTGGCCGCGCGACGGGAGAACCTCTTCGTACTCCGTTCGCTCACCAAGTTCTACGCGTTGCCAGGACTACGCATCGGCGCACTGGTAGCGAACTCGAGCGTGCTGGCCGAATGGCGGAAGTCCCGCGAGCCGTGGCAGGTGAACGTACTTGCGGAACAAGCGGCACTCGCGGCCATCGCCGATCAGGAGCACGCGACGCGAACCGTGGAGTTCATCACTCGCGAGCGGGAATGGCTGCATATGCAGCTTTCACGGATTCCCGGAATTGAGCCTCAGCCATCGAACGCAAACTACCTGCTGGTGAAAACGCAGTACGAAGCCGCGCCACTGGCCCGGCACATGCTCGCCGCGAAAATCCTGATCCGCGACTGCTCCGGATGGGCAGGCGTTCCGGTCCCCCATGCCGTCAGGCTAGCAGTCCGTCCACGGGAAGAAAACGAGCGCTTGCTCGACGCATGGCGTCACTTCCGGCCCTGACCGGGGACATCAGCCACCCCGGAGGGAGCTTCGGATCGAAGTTGCTTGACCGCGGAGGCAGCGGACGGCCTGTCCGCGCGCACTCCAACAACGTATGGAGACTCACGGGAGGCAGCAGAATCACCGTTTCCGCATCTTGAGGAATCGCTCCCAACGCCCTTTCGGTATTCCCTTCGTAGCTCCACTGGATCTGGTTTTCAGAAACCCGAATCGCTTCCTCAACCGCGTGCAGTTGGTCCGCCGTGCCGTAGCCCTGGCCATAGTAGACGGTCCGTTGTTTCGATACCACCGCAATGGCGCCGTCGGCACTCTTCGCCAGCCCGAGCGATTGCTCCAGGCGCCGCTCCACTCCGCGCCTCCATCCTTTTGGCGCCCAGTGAATGATCCGGTGCGCCGGCCGGATGACAGGTGTCTCATCCAACAGCGACAGGATCGCGACACCCGCCGTCACCATACCCGTCCATCGCGCGAGCCGTTGCGCGAGAAACAGGCGATGATGACCGTCGGCCACAATCAGAGGCTGATCGAGTATGGCTTGGAACAACTTCGCGGAGGGCTTGCGGTGCTCCTTCAGGCTGACTGCACTTGTCATCAGCAGCAGCGGCGTTTCCTGCACACCGGACTGGCGTATGCGGTGATAGAGGATGTGCGTGTGTGCTGGAATCACACGTTCATGCGGCAGAATGCAAGGCCCTGCCGGCGTGAGGCGCAGGATGCCCGCCAGGATTACACGGGAATTGCCATTGAAGGTTGGCTGGCAGAGGAACTGAGGATTCTCGATCAGAGGCAAGCCCTTAGTGTAGCGTGGCGCCCACGGCCACACGGACCGTGGGTGGCCTTCGACCTTCGACCTTCGACGGAACTACTTCTGCTTGGCGATGATCAAGTCCTTCACTTTGTCGTAAGCGGCTTGATTCATGATGCCCTTCGACACCAGTTCGTTCTTCGCGCGATAGGGACGGCCCGCGATGATCTTTTTCGCAATGGCCTCGCCGATCGCCGGCAGTGCCTTCATCTGATCCGCGCTGGCGGAGTTGATATCGACTAACTCCTTCGCGGCTTCCTTCTTCGCCTCTTCCTTCTTGGCTTCCATCGCCTTCTTCACGGGTTCGGCGGCTTTCTTCGCCGCGGTCTGCGCAGACGCAAGCGAAGTGAGCATGAGTGCCGCGGCAAGCAGAGCGGTGAACATTCTCATGAGGGATCCCCTTTCTTGTCACGATCCATTTGCACCGTGCCTCACAGCAAGGAACAGCACTTGCGGACGCCGGCGCATCCGGAAAATCGCCCTATCGTATCATGAGGAGATAGGGGCGAAATCGAAATGGAACGCATTTTAATGTGGATGCTGTGCGTGTCGCTGCAAGCGGCCGCGACGTTGTTGGCGCAGGACATGACCGGCAAGTGGGACGTCACCGCGTCTCCCGAAGGCCGCGCGCCAATCAAGTTGAGTGCCGACCTGAAGCACGACGCCCAAGGCCTCAACGGTACGGTGAATAGCCCATTAGGTTCAGGCCCCGTCAAAAACGCCGTGATCAACGGATCGGATGTCGCCTTCCAGTTCATGATCGGCAAGTACACCTTCGACGTGAAGGCGATCACCGACGGCGATGAGATCAAGGGCACCTTCAACGGTCCTCGCAACATGAAGGGACCGTTTCTCGCCAAGCGCACGGGCCTGCCGCCCACCATCATCGCCGTGCCAGGTGTCGAGACCGGAACGCTCGGCAACGCCAGCTACCGCATCGACATTCCGAAAGACTTCAACGGGCAGCTTGTCATGTATTGCCATGGCTATGGCGGCGCCTCGAAGTTCAGTAAAGACACCGCGCCGACGCCGTTGATGAACGCGTTCCTCGAAGCGGGTTATGCGCTCGCGCAGTCTGGTTACTCCGCCGCCGGATGGGCCGTCAAGGAAGGCCTGGAGGACACCGAAGCGCTTCGTAAGTACTTCGCGAACAAGTACGGTAAACCGAAGCGCACCTGGGTGATGGGGCACTCCATGGGCGGCACAATCACTATCGCCACCATCGAATCCTACCCCGATGCCTACGACGGAGCCCTGCAAATGTGCGGTCCCACCGGCCCGAGTTTGACAATGTTTCAACGCCGCCTGTTCGACATGCTGGTCGTCTACGATTACTACTTCCCCGGATTGCTCGGCTCGCCCGCGCAGCCCGGCGATACCGTTCGCCAGGACCCCGAGTTTCTGATCCAGATCCAGAAGGAAGCGCAAATGTACCCCGACCGGCTCGCCGCATTTCAGAAGTGGAGCGGGTTGAACAGCGAAGTCGAAGTCTCGCAAGTGGTCGGCTTCTTCGCGCTGATCCAGAAAGAACTCGTCACCCGCGCGGGCGGTAATGCTTTCGACAACCGCAACCGGCTCTATCAGGGCAGTTCCGATGACGCGGCACTGAATCGCGGCGTGAAGCGCTATGCCGCCGACCCGCAGGCAGTGGAGTACCTTCGGAAATACTACACGCCGAAGGGCGACCTGAAAAAACCGGTGCTTTCCTTGCACACCACTTACGATCCATTAGTCCCTGCCTGGGCCGCCAACGACTACGGTGACCTTGCCGCATTGCGCGGCGCCGGCGATCTCTACGTGCAGCGGTTCGTCGCCAAGAGCGGCCACTGCACCTTCACTCCGCAGGAGACCTTGCACGCGTTTCAGGACCTCGTCACATGGAAGGAATCGGGCAAGCGGCCCGAGGCGGGGGAGCAGAAGTAGCCGCGGGCGCTATCCTGTGGTTATGGCGGTTCCACTCCCAACCAGGATCACGCCCGAGCAATATCTGGAACTCGAGCGCACGGCCACGGTGCGCCACGAGTATTGGCTCGGCGAAATCGTCGCGATGTCGGGTGCGACTTTCGCGCATGAATTGATCTGCAGCAACCTCAGCAGGTTCACTCAGAATCGCCTAGGCGAACGCGACTGCCAGGTGGTGGGTTCCAACATGAAGGTCGGCGTGACCAAGAAGCGAGGCTTCGCCCACCCTGATGTCACTATCGTTTGCGGAGAGCCGCACTTCTACGACGACGTGCAGGATGTGCTCATGAACCCCGTGGTGGTCTTCGAGGTGCTGTCCGACTCCACGCGCCATCTCGACGTCGGCCCGAAGCTCGGCGAGTATCAGCGTCTGGAGAGCCTGCGCCACTACGTCACCGTCGAACAGAAGATCCGGTTTGTGAACCATTGGGAACGCGTCGACAACCGCTGGGTGTTCGAAACACTCGACGAAGAGCAGCACGTCCTGCGCCTCTCCGCCATCGATATCGAACTTCCGTTAACCGAAATCTACCGCCGCGTCGCACTCACTGAGGTCGAGTAGCGCATGGCGGCTCCACTCCCAACCAGGATCACGCCCGAGCAGTATCTGGAATCCGAGCGCAAGGCCACAGTGCGCCACGAGTATTGGCTCGGTGAAATCATCGCGATGTCCGGGGCAACCCGCACGCACGAAGTGATCTGCAGCAACCTGAGCAAGTTCACTCAAATCCGGCTTGGAGATAGGGACTGTCAGGTTTACGGTTCCAACATGAAGGTCGGCGTAACCAAGAAGCGGGGCTTCTCTTACCCGGATATCACCATCGCGTGTGCCGAACAGAGGTTCTTCGACGAAGTCGAAGACGTGCTGATGAACCCCGTGGTGATCTTCGAGGTGGTCTCAGACTCCACCCTCCATCTCGACATCGGCCCGAAGCTCGGCGAGTATCTGCGCATGGAAAGCCTGCGCCACTACATCACCATCGAGCAGAAGATCCGGATCGTGAACCATTGGGAACGCGCCGGTGACCGCTGGATGTTCGAAACGCTCGATGAAGAGCAGCGCGTGCTGCGCCTCGCCGCCATCGATATCGAACTTCCGTTAACCGAAATCTACCGCCGCGTGGCTCTCCCGGAAATCTTCTTAGGCTAACCCGGCCGGGAACAGGCAACGGATATACTAAAGACTGTGCCGTTCGTTCCGCGGCTGGTTCTGCTCCTGCTGCTCTCCTATCTCCTTTACCTGAATAATCTCGGCGGCGTCGGGCTTCTTGGACCCGATGAGCCGCGGTATGCCTGGATCGGCCGCGCGATGGCCTGGTCCGGCGACTGGATCACCCCCCAGCTGTGGGGCGAGGCATGGTTTGAGAAGCCTCCCTTGCTCTACTGGCTGACCTCACTGGGGTTTCGCGCGGGTCTCGGCAACGACACCGGACCCCGGCTTCCGGTAGCCCTGCTGTCCCTGCTCTTCCTCGGCTCTTACTACCGGCTGCTGCGTGAGCAGTTCGAAAACCAGGCCGCCCTCTACAGCACTGCCATGCTGGGCACATGCGCCGGCTGGCTCGCTTATTCGCACATCGGAGTTACCGACTTACCCTTGGCGGCCACCTTCGCGGCTGGGATGCTGTTATGTCTGCGGTGGATCGAGACCGGTGAAACATCGCGGCTGCCGCTGGCAGGCATCTGCTTCGGACTCGCGGTGCTGGCGAAAGGCCTGGTGCCGGCGGTGCTCGCTGTTCCGCTGCTGTGGTTCGCGTGGGGGCGGCTGGGTGGCCTTTGGAAACTGCTGCTCCCGGCACTGGCTACCGCCGCACCCTGGTATGTGCTCTGTTACGCGCGAAACGGCCAGGCATTCTGGGACGAGTTCATCGTCCGGCACCACTTCGAGCGTTTCATTTCTTCTTCGTTGCAGCATGTTCAACCATTCTGGTTCTACGTCCCGGTGCTGTTCGGTGGGTTGTTCCCATGGACCTTCGTGCTGGCGTTGCTGAGGCGGCCTTCAGGAATTACGGAGCGTTTCTTGTATGCGTGGGCAGGCTTCGGCTTCCTGTTTTTTTCCATGTCAGTCAACAAGCTGCCGGGCTATCTGCTGCCCCTGCTGCCCGCTATCTGTGCGTTGGCGGGAGTCGGGCTCGCTCAAGCGCAGCGTGCGACACCGTGGCTCGCCGCGACGGGCGCGATGATGGCGCTGGTGCCAACGGCTGCGGCGATTCTCCCGGATGCCGTGGATCACAGCATCTTGCGGACATCACCACCATTCGGCTATGCGATTCTGATGCCGCTATTCGCAGGATTGATCCTGCTGGCTGCAAGGTGGCGGGGCAGAACTGGCGCCGTAGCCGCGATGGTCGCACTGATTGCCGGCGGGATCGTGTACCTGCAGACCGTGGCGTATCCGGCACTCGACGAGAAAGCGTCTGCCCGCGGAGCATGGCTCAGGCTGGCTGGACGCGATGCGGAGGTTTGCCTGGACAACCCGCGCCGCGCGTTCCGCTATCAGGTCGACTACTACGCCGCCCGAACACTGCCAGACTGCGAGACGGACCCCAAGCCAGTCCGGCTGCCATAAGTTTCTTGACCCGGTTCTCCCCGTTTTCTCGCCACTACCGGCTTACAAGGGCAGCCTTCGCTTGATGGGGCAAGCCCAATCCTCAATACAGGGAGAACAAACCGTGCGTGCAATGCGCTTTCTACTGCCGGCCGCGCTCCTGTTGGCCGTCTCACCCGCCAGCGCCGATGTCATCCTGAACCTCACGCTGGGCGCACCAAGTTCGTTTACGGCTTACTACCCAGGCCCCGACAGGACAATCGTTCAAACCGACTTCCTGGTCGCTACGGGTCCAAACATGCCGGACTTGTCCACCGCCACAGGCAACCTGGTGTTCAATCTGATCGCGCCTCCCGGGCAATTCGTCGAGATCCTAGCGACAGTCAATGCCTGGAATGCCGGCGTTCGCTACAATTCCGGATCGCTGAGTTTCGTTGGATCGGTTCCGACCACGGTCTCTTTTGTGAATCCCTCCGGTGGCCTGCCGGTCCTCCCCAGCGGTTCCACGAACCTTTTCGAAAGCAGCCAGGGGATTCTCTCCGACCTCCAGGCAGGGCTGCTTTCGACCGACGTGTTGCCCTCGGGTGCGCAGTTCAGAGGTATTTCGTTCGCGATACCGATATCCGCGTTCTCTTCGTTCACCCAAACCGACCTTGCTTTCTTCAACGGCCTCCTGAGGCTGAACCTTGAACTCGCGGGCGATCAGACCGCCACCGCGCCAGGCTCGCTCGCACAGTTCTCAAGCGACGTTCCGGAGCCGTCCAGCATGTTCCTTCTGGCCGCACCGCTCGCGCTGATGGCTCTGCGCATGCGTTCCCAGCGCAACCTGGGCTGAAATGTACCGCGCCTGGATCCAGACTTCGGGTGCGACGCAAGGCCTTGTCAATGGATTCTCAATGCTGTAAATAACACAAGGGGAGCATACTGCCCCGCTCATGCCCGCTCCGATCACGCAACTGCTCCAGGAATGGAGTACCGGCAACAGCGAAGCGCTCGATCTGTTGATGCCACTGGTGTATGACCGCTTACGGCAAATGGCCCTCCGGCAGTTACTCTCGGAGCACAACGTTACTCTTCAGCCAACCGAACTGGTTCACGAAGTCTTCCTCAAACTTCAGAACAATCAGTCGCAACGCTTCCGCGACCGCATTCACTTCTACGGTGCCGCAGCCCAGATCATGCGCCGGATCCTCATCGACCTATCCCGCCGCCGGACTACGTTCAAGCACGGCTCCGGTTTGCGCCGAGTGGGCATGCAGGAGGTGCACTCGGCCGCCCCGGCGCCGCTCGACGTAGAAGCCCTGGACCGTGCGATTGAGAAACTGCGGGCTCTCGATCCGCGCCAGGCCCAGATCGTACATCTCCGCTTCTTTGCCGGCCTCAGCACCCCCGAGGTGGCTCAACTGCTCAACACCTCCGAATCCACCATCAAGCGCGAGTGGGCCGTCGCGAAGGCATGGCTCTCCCGTGAATGCCAATCCGGGGATTAACCCCCACGATCCGAAGGAGACGATGCGATGGACTCAGCACAGTGGCCGATGGTGAAGGACCTCTTCCTGACAGTGAGAGAACTCTCATCCGCCGAACGCGACCGGCTCCTGGCTGGCTCGCCTGCCGGCGTCCGCGAGGAGGTGCTTAGCCTTCTCGATCACGGTTCGGATGATACGCTCGATACGCCCGCCATCGAGCACGCGATGTCTTTCCTGCGGGACGCGGATGTGCCCGAATCGATCGGCCCCTACCGTCTGCTACAGCGGCTTGGCTCAGGCGGCATGGCTTCGGTGTTTCTCGCCGAGCGCGCCGATGGGCATTTTGAAAAGCTAGTGGCAATCAAGATCCTTCATGCCGGTGTGTTCGGCGACGATGTCATCCGGCGCTTCCTGCAAGAACGACAGTTACTGGCTTCGCTGGACCACCCCAACATCGTACGTCTGATGGACGGTGGCGTCCTGCAGGACAGCCGGCCCTACCTCATTGAGGACTTCATTGATGGTGAGCCGATCACGAAGTACGCGGCAAACCGGCAGCTCGACGCCGCTGCATCCGTGTGGCTGGTTGCCGCCGTCGCGGAGGCGGTTGCCTACGCACACTCTCGAGGTGTGATCCATCGCGATCTCAAGCCCGCCAACATCCTGGTCCCCGCCGACGGCATTCCGAAGTTACTTGACTTCGGTGTGGCCAAGCTCTCAGATTCCTCCTGCGCGCCGTCAGCCCACACGCAAGCCACTTACTGGACGCCGGGTTATGCATCGCCCGAACAGGCGCGCGGCCTTCCAGTGCAGGCAGCCACCGACATCTACTCACTTGGGCTGATTCTCTACGAGCTGCTGACGCGCCGCCCGGCTCTCCAAACCACCGGCATGCCGCCCTTCGATGCGGCGCGGGCGGTAATCGAGTTTTCCCCGGATCTGTCGCTGCTTCCGCAACCTGTGCGAGCCATCGCCGGTCTGTGTCTAGACAAAATCCCTTCGCGCCGTCCTTCGGCAGCAGATCTGGCCGACCGGCTCCGGAATCTGGATTGGAAGGTTCGGGTTGCGTGGCCGGATCGACGTACTCTGCTGCTGGCTGGTGCGGTTCTCCCTGTGGCGGCTGGGGTGAGCTATCTGCGCCGGGATGCTCCTCCGCGATTGTTGCGAGTTCCCGGGCCGTCTGACGAATGCGCGCATCCTTACCCTTCTCCGGATGGCAATGAGATCGTGTATCGCACCAGCCATCGGGGCTACTCCCGCATCCTGATCTGGGACCGCCGAGCCAACTCAACGCGAGAATTGATCGTCAGCCGGACCGCCGGCGTCGCCCAACCCTCCAACCCGGTCTGGTCGCCCGATGGCCGATCCATCGCTTTCCTCAGTTCGCAGGACCGGGGCTGGGCAGCATTCACGGTCCCGGTTTCGGGCGGCACGCCGCGCCAAATCGCAACACGCATCGACGTCTATGTCGCGTGGAACCATGACGCCTCGGGGTTGATCTACTCCCGGCGTCCACCCGGCTCCGCGCCTTCGGTTTGCGGCTTCTCGCTCGCATCGAACATGGAGACGAATCCTCTCCCAGCCGCCTCCAGGGTTTTGGGGCGACCTGTGGACGGCGGCTTCCCCGGATGGCCGCTATTTGGTCACCGTCCGCTACCAGACACAAGGCCACGGCGACCTGTGCCTCTTGTCCGAGAATGGCCAGTTTATCCGGCGGCTTACGCAATTCCACACGCGCATTCACGGACTCACCTTCCTGCCACCGGCGAACGAAGTGGTGTTCGCCGCCGCGGACAAGGATTCCTATCGCCTGTGGAAGCTGTGTCTCGATCCGGCGGCGGAGCCCACTCCAATCGCCACCCCACCTGAGCTCACGCCTGTTTTCCCGCGGGCGGCAGGGCGTTCGCTGCTTGGGTTCACCGACCAGAAAGACCGGTTCATCACGTATGTGCGCGACATACCGGCGGTCCTGGAAGTGAGCAGGCAGCGTCCCGTGGCAAGCCCATCCGACGAGGCGGAGTGGGCAGCCTTCCGTCACGACAACGGCGCGATCGCGTGGGCAGGGCTGTCCAACCACGAGTACGGCATCTGGATTCAAACTGGATCCGAACCGCCGCGCAGGCTTGGACTGTCGTGCCCCCATCGGGCAAGTGAGCTCGCCTGGTGTCCCGACAACCGGCACTTGGCGTTCACGTTCTCTTCGCATCCCCACACGCAGATCTGGATCCTCGATACGCAATCGGGTGCTCGACGCCCGCTCCTGGCTGCCGCAGCTAATCAGAGCCGCGCGTCGTGGTCGCCCGACGGAAACTATGTGTACTTTCTGTCCGACCAGGGTGGCGGGCGCCGCTTCCACCGGGCTCGCTGGCCTACGCTGGATCAGACAACAGCGATCACTCCTCCAGCAATCGATGGATTCAGTTCGCCTGCGGGCGACTCATTCCTGTTTCTCCCGAATGACGGAGCATTCCTGATGGAGATGAGCCCGGCAGGCCCGGCAGCGGCTTCGCCACGCCGTGTTCCCAATCTTCCGCGTTTGCGCAAAGGACACTGGAACGTGATCCCAAATGGGATCGCATTCCTTGATGATTTTCAGGGTAACGACGCGCCTGTCGATGTCCTTGATTGGAATTCGAAGGCCCGGCGGCACCTTGCCAGGCTGCCGGAGTGGCGTCCCTCGCTGACACCCGGAACGGCCGTCTCACCCGACCGCCGGCGGGTGCTGTGGACCCTGCCGTCGCGCCGCGAGTCGGCGTGGCTGCTCGAGGGAAGCCTGTAGTGAACCGGCGCCAGGTCCACCCTGCCCGCGCGGGAGGTGACACGGGGCTGGCGCAGGGTATGTGGCATCGGCGTGGGCGCCAGGCGCATTAGTCTCTGGTTAGTCGATGGACCAGCGCCAGAGGTTCACGCCAACGGTGAATCCCGCACCAACGGCGGCGAAGAGGATGATGTCGCCCTTCTTGATCCGCCCCTGCTCCACCGCGTCGCGGGTGGCAAGAGGAATGGTGGCGGCGGTCGTGTTGCCGTACTTGTTGATGTTGATCAGAATGCGATCCTCCGGGACGCCCAGGCGATCCGCCACGGCACAGATGATCCGCCGGTTGGCCTGATGCGGGATCATGATCGCGATGTCCTGAACGCTGAGCTTGTGCCGGGCCAGCAGATCGCGGCACGTTTCATACATCTTGCGAACCGCATAGCGGTAGACCTGCTGGCCGTCCTGATGAACGAAGTGCATGTCCCCATCCACGGTCTCGTGGCTGGCGGGCATACGGCTGCCTCCCGCGGGCATCTTCAGATACTCTCCACCAGAACCGTCCACTTCGTTAATGAACCCGATGAAGCCGGTGTCCTCGCCATCCTCCAGCGGTTCCACGAGCATGGCGCCGGCGCCATCACCGAACAGGACACAGGTCGCCCGGTCCTTGTAGTTAATGATGCGAGACATTGTATCGGCGCCGATCACCATCACACGCTTATGGGAACCTGATCCGACCAGATGGGCCGCGGTGGTAAGCCCATAGACGAATCCCGAACAGGCAGCCACGAGGTCAAAGCCCCAGGCCCCCTTGGCGCCAATACGGTCCTGGACCAGGCAAGCGGTGGAGGGGAACATCATGTCGGGCGTCACCGTGCAAACAATGATGGCATCCACGGAGGACGCCTCAACTCCGCGGTTCGCCAGCACCTGTCTGGCCGCCTCGGCCGCCATGTCGGATGTAGCGATGCCATCGCCGGCGATGTGACGCTCCGAGATCCCTGTGCGTTCGAGAATCCAGTCGTTGGTTGTCTCCACCATCCTCTCGAGGTCGAAGTTGGTGAGCACACCCGGAGGCACGTAGCAACCGAGCGCGCTGATTTTAGCTCTGGGCAAAGAAGTTCTCCTATCAGAGTACGTAATCCTCTATGGTACATTCGGGAAACGATGCCTGGGGAGGGTGGTGTACCAGAAACGCAAGGCGAGCTGTATGCACGGATCTTCCGGGAACTCCGCCCGCGTTCGCCGCTACCCGCAATTGAAGTCAGTTTCCGCCATTTCGCAAACGTAAACAGCTTTATCGAACTGAAGCAGGGCAGGCTTATCGTGCGGATATCGGACATCTTAACGGGGGCGCCCGCCGAGGTGCACGAAGCGCTGGCCTGGATCTTGCTTGGGAAATTACTGCGGAAATCCGTTTCGCGGTCGCACGCCAACCGCTACCGCCGTTTCCTGAACCGGAAGGATGTGGTGGCGATGGTGGAGCGGGTGCGGAGGCGCCGGGGACGAAAGCACCTGCTGCCGCCTCAGGGGAAGCATTATGACCTTTCCGAGATTTTCGGCGAACTAAACCTCAGATTTTTCTGGGGGCTGATGGCGCCACCCACGCTGGGTTGGAGCGCCAAGCCGTCCTATTCCGTGCTTGGTCACTACGATTCCGCACATCACTCCATCACGTTGAGCAGTCTGCTGGACGCAGAAGTGGTTCCAAGGCTGGTTGTGGAGTACGTGCTCTACCACGAGATGCTGCATATCCGCTATCCGGTGGAGCGAAAGGGTGGAAAGCGTTGCGTCCACACGGAGGAATTCCGCCGGGCGGAGGAGCAATTCCCCGATTTTGAGGAAGCCAAGCTGTGGATCGGGAAGATCTGCGCGATCGCGAGCAGGTCGGCGGGCGGAAAGGGGGTTCGGTGAGGGGGCAGCCGGGGCGTTCCGGACCTTGGCGCAGTACTCCGCAATCAGGCGCTCGGTTCGGACACGGACACCGTCTCGAGGAGCCGGGACGCGGCTGAAGCCTGCCCTACCGTCAGGTGTGCGGCGCCAACGTGCAATGAAAGGTATTGGACTCAGGCGCCGGATTGGTGCGATGGGTGGAGGAGTGCGGAAATTTGGTCACGGCGTCAGGGGTTGGCGCGTGGTTTTGCGGGGATCAAGCCCGGAAGGGTTCGGTTTAGAGTGAGGTTTTTCGGCTTGCGGTGCTTGGTGGGGTGGGTTGGGGCGTCGTTTGTTGGGGGAGCAGTCCTGGAAGGTCCGGCTTGGACTGGTGGAGTTCGCGTAGGAGAACGCCGACGGAAAAAGAAGGCGACTGAGCTCGTGAAGAGCGTCAGCCGCCGGATGAGGATGACTGGCAACAGGAGGACAACCGGATCGGACTGAGCACCGTCAACCGGAAATCCGGACACTTGCCGGGAGGCCGGGGGCGAGCGCACTGCGGCTCAAAGAATCGACGTGGCTTCGCAATTGATCGACCATGCGAACCAGGCCTCCCACGTGAATGGGCTCCAAACCGAAACCGAAAAGGGCCAGGCGGATTCGGACCTCGACCATACGGCGGTGAAAAAGAATCCTTTGCAGGAGCAGTTCGCGCGCGATCTCCGGGTTGTCGTGACCGGCATGCAAGGTCAGCAACCGGAGACTGAGATGGAGGCGGCGAAACTCCACCGACACCTGGTCAACATACTTGCGCATGATTCTGACCCGATGGGCACGAAGCTGTCGCCCGATTTGCGGGTGGTAGCCGGGCTGAGCGGCGAGGAACTGGAAGTCGCTTTCGCGAAGAAGTCTTTCCATTGGCCGAAAGCTGAGAGTGGCCGAGGGGCTGGCCTGCCGGTCCGATGGGAAATCGCGACGGGTCAGGCGAAAGGCCAAATAGCAGGCCGCGCAGAGCAGCGAGGCGGAAATTGCCGCTGCCACATAGAGAACAGTGAAGTCTTGCATGGTCTTCGCTCGTCTGAGGTCTTGTGGCAAGGATATCCCAACTCCAGACGGAATGCAATGAAAATTGAAAGCGTTTCCGTTCAATATCGAACGGAAACGAAGTCTAATCACGGCTGAGGCGGCCAAGAGAGGAGTTGATGGAGCGCAACTGGCTGATCAGACGAGTCTCTTCGGTGGGATTCCAGCGGCGTCCGAAGGTGACCTGGGGGTCCTCCGAGTCGCGGCGCAGAAGAAGCATCCAGGCGCACAAACAACTCATTCCAAAAACAAGTTGGAGTTCGGAGAACAGCGGGTGCAGGTCGGCGCCGCGAACGGTCCGTACAAGAATCACGAAAGCTTTTGAGAGGAAGTAGAGCGCGAAGAGGAAGGAGTGGACCACCATGTTCCTCGGAGTGGGAACCGGGTACCACAACAAGAACAGGCTCATCAGGAGAATCACGGCGGTAAGCCCGAAATAGACACCACGATCGACGGTAAGGACCAGAGCAAGAGTGACGATTCGCCCGCTGACGTCGGGAGTTATTCCCGCCGTCAGAAAAGCGACAATCAATCCGACAGAAAATCCGGATACTGTGACCCAACGGCCTAAAGACTGCACACCAGGATAGCCGTGGAGGACCTTGGAGGAGATTTCGAGAGTGGAGAGCGTGAGAAGGAGGAGGACCACGAGCTCGGTCGGCCCCCAAATTCGGGAATACTGGCTTGTGGAACCGACGAACGGGATCAGAATGAGGCTGCGGAGAATGGCAAAGAGGAGGAAGGCGAGGAAGAAAGGGAACTTACGGGCCAAGTCGAGCCTGATGATACGGATGGCCAAAGCCGGAGTGAGGAGGAAGTTGATCAGCCATAGCGCGCCGTCGACACTGGCAAGAGGTGGCATCAGCTCGATTCCGTCGATGCAATATCAGGAGCCAGTTCAATTCTAGCATCCGGGCGGCCCAGAGGAGACCACCCGGACACTGAATCTTTTCGGGTTATGCGGCGGGCTAGTTGTGAGCCGAGTCGTCGCACGGATAGCACGGAGGTGTCGGCACGTCGATGGCACCGAGCGTCAGGGCGCTGAACGCCAGCAGGGCAGCAAGCACGAGCTTACGGAACATGTAAGTGACCTCAGATGAGTGATTTGGGCCTGTTGTCCTGGCCCGTTGAAAGCAATCGTAAGACATTCGCCTGCCGAAATGGGAGCGCCCGTGGAGGTTTTCGAGTTTCAGAACGGGATGAACCGAAATGAGATGCTTCGTGCCGGACCCGCACTATTTTTAGATAGCCTTTGGTGTACAATCAGCGGAGTTGGGACAAGAGGGAGAACGGGCCGGTGAAGAGCTTTCCGGAACGAGCCGGTGCGCCGCTTCCACGGGGAGCGGCGGCGGACCTTTGGCGAAACACGTTAGGGCAGATTCCGACCGCATTTGGCCGGTTGGTTTATCTGGCGGGACTTCGCGATCCGAACTCCGGGGCGTACGCCCATCATGGCTTGGCGGCGGTATTTGGCGAGCAGGAAGCGGAGAGCGCGATCCGGACGAGTCATGAAGATTGCTTCGCGGCATGGCTGAGGCTGGAGCTGCGGGAGCAGCGGGAAGACCTGATGGCTTATTTGCAGGGTTTGGAGGCGGACCGCAAGACGGTGGTGGAGGTATGGACGCGGGTGACGCCATATCTCAATTTGCCTCCGGCGGCGGCGTTACAGGTGGAACGCGAATTGTTTCTCAGCGACTTAGAGGCGCTTCTCAGCCTCATGAGGAACGAGCTCGGCGTTTCTTTTTCGGATCCAACCGCATAGCGACGCCGGTGACCTGGCCGACGACTTCGATTTCCTTGGGGTAGACGAAGAACTGGGGAGTTGCCATGGAGGCGGGGTGCGGCTGAAGCAGGAGCCGTCCTTCCATGAGGCTGCACCAACCGCAGGCGTAACCGTCCCGATGTTCGAGGAAATAGATGGGCCGTTCGAACTCATTGGTCCAACCGTCGGGCTGAATGGAGCGTTTCGTCTCATCAATGAGGACGAGGGAACCGGGCTGGATGAGAGGGTACATGAACCAGTCTTCGCTGCCGATGTAAGCGTAGCGATGGTCGGCCAGGTCCATGGAGTTGAGCAGGACGAGGGGGAGGCGGCCCCAGCGCTGGATCATTCGGCTGAGGTAGGTGGTTTTGCGGATGTCGAGGCCGGGGTCGAGCGACAGCGGAACCTGGACGGAGCCGAAGCCGTTGGGGGAGAAGCGGATGGGGTGGGTGCGCTCGACGTCGACCAGAGCGGCATCGCCGGCAAGTTGCGACGTATCGATTCCGTACCAGCTCATCACCTCGTAGGGCTCGAGCCGGTAGATGGCGCACAGGGAGTAGAGCCGGAACAGGGACGGCACGAGTCCCTTGTTTTCGATGTCGGCAAGGCGGCTTAGCCCGAGGATGAACTCAGGATTCTGATGCCGTTCGGCGATGCGAACGCTCGCCTCTTCCACATCCCGGTAGCGCAAGTCCAGGCTCTCGCGCACGCGCTTCAGTTTCTGGCCCGCATCCTCCATGCTATGATTCTGACTCCCTAGGTGGAGATCCACGATGTCCGGTACCGGCAAAAGACGCGGCTGGCAGGCCGGGCGGCCGGGCGTGTCTTCCGGCGTGTCGCGGCCCGGTCCGTGCCATGGCTCCGGCGAAGCGGGAAACCGATGGGCGCTTTTGATCGGATTATATCGATCACGCTATTGTAGATCAAGGGCTTTACGCCGCGCCTGTTCTGAAATCAGAACAGAAACCTTTTCAGGAGGGCAAATTTGAGAATCGTTGTTGCGATCTCCGGAGCGAGTGGCACGATCTACGGCTGGCGGCTTCTGGAGAAACTGCGTTCGTTTGCCGGCGTGGAGACGCATCTCATTCTGACACGGTCGGGGGAGCGGACGGCCTGGCTGGAGATGAACAAGAAGGCAGCGGAGATCAAAGCTCTGGCGGATTACAGCTATCCGCTCGAAGATATTGGGTGCCGTCTTGCCAGTGGTTCGTATCTGACAGATGCCATGGTAGTTGCTCCATGTTCGATTCACAGTATGTCGGCGATCGCTTATGGCATCAGTTCGAACCTACTGGTCCGGGCGGCCGATGTAACCCTCAAGGAAAAAAGGAAGCTCATCCTGATGGTGCGTGAAACGCCTTTTCATTTAGGCCATTTACGCGCCATGACAGCGCTGGCGGAAATGGGGGCGATCATTGCGCCTCCGGTTCCCGGCTTCTACACTCAACCGCAGTCGGTCATGGACGTGGTGGATTTCAGCGTCGACCGCGTCCTGGACTTGATCGGCATGCAGTCTACTACTACCAAGCGATGGGATGGTGATAAGTGAAATCCGTACGTACAGCGTTCCAAGGAGAGCTCGGCGCCTTTAGTCATATGGCGGCAAAGCAACTGCTGGGTGAGCGAGCGAAGGTAGTACCGTGCGAGCGTTTCGAGCAAGTCTTCCGCTCCTTAGCGGATGGCGATGTGGATGCCGCCGTGGTGCCAATTGAGAACACATTACATGGTTCGGTGCATGAGAATTACGATCATCTTCTGAACTTCGATTTGCCGATTACGGCGGAAACGAGCGTGCGGATTATTCACAACCTGATCTCGATTCCGGGGACAGGCTGGAAGAATATTCACAAGGTTTATTCGCATCCGGTGGCGCTCAACCAATGTTTGAACTTCTTCGCGGCGAATCCGCGGTTTGCGCGGACCCCGTTCTACGACACCGCGGGGAGCGTAAAGATGGTGATGGCGGAGGGCTTGAAGGATGCGGGCGCGATTGCATCGGCGATGGCGGCGGAGATCTATGGCGCAAGGATCCTGAAGCGCTCGATTGAGGATGACCGCCAGAACTTCACGCGCTTCTTCCTGTTGCAGCGGGCTGGTGAAAAGGCGCTGCTCGGGGCGGGCGCGGAACGCAAGACGTCACTCGTGTTCAGTACCCGGAACACGCCCGGATCCTTGTTCCGCGCATTGAGTGCGCTTGCGCTGCGGGACCTGAACCTCACGAAGATCGAGTCGCGGCCGCTACGGGGCAAGCCGTGGGAATACCTCTTCTATGTGGACGTGATTGCGGATCTGGAGGACACGCGGATGAGGAAGGCGCTGGGGCATCTGGAGGAGGTGGCGGACTTTCTGAAGGTGCTGGGGTGTTACTCGCGGGGTAAGTAGAAGGAAGAAAGTCAGAGGGCCATGCATGCGCCGCCGAATCGGGCGTATGCTGGAACAAATGCTTGAGAAGATCGATCTCTCGAAAGCGCTCAGCGAAGAGGCGTATAAGAAACTGATACCGGATCTTCGGACCCGCCTGTACATGCTCCAGAAGCGGGCCTGGGAGGCGCGGGTGCCAACCGTGATGGTATTTGAGGGATGGGGCGCGTCCGGCCGGGGCTCCATGGTGAATTTTCTGACACAGTACCTCGAGCCGCGGGTGTTCCGGTTGCACATGATTCTCGATCCGCGCACTCACGAATTGGGGATGCCATGGCTGTGGCGGTTCTGGACCAGGCTTCCGAATCAGGGAGAGATCGCAATCTTTGATCAGAGTTGGTACCGCAGGGTGCTGGTCGATCGTGTGGAGAAGCGGGTGCGGCGGAACGAGTGGCAACGCGCCTTCGAAGACATCAATGACTTTGAGAGGGCCCTGGCGGAGGATGGGCACCTTTTCATCAAGTTCTTCCTGCACATTTCCAAGCAAGAGCAGGCCAAGCGGCTGAAGAAGGAGACCAAAGACCCGATCTCACGGGCGCTGCGCGATCCGGAGGACAAGCTTCAGCAGAAGCACCACGACAAGTATCTCGAGGCCGTCGAGGAGATGATGGAGCGGACCGAGACCGAGTGGGCGCCATGGACGATCATCGAGGCGACCGACTGCCGCTATGCGCGGGTCAAGGTCTTCGAATCGGCAATTGAGCGGCTGACGGCAGCGCTAAAGCAGCGGGGCTTTGAAGAGCCAGTGCTGCCGCCGGGCAACGGTCAGGAGATGGATCGCGGAGCGAACGGAGAACCAGCGGCCGGCGCAACCGGGGAGACACACGCGAAGGCTGGAGCTAAGACCAAGAGGAATGCACGCAAGCGGGCGAAGGACTGAAGGCCGGGCTCACGCGGAGCTTCCAGTCGCGGCGTTTTCCGATTCTCCGAGGTAAGGGCGGTGGCTGCTCAGCGGTACTTGCGAAGCACAGCCAACAGCTTGCCCTGGATCTGCAGATTCTCCATCGGAACCAGAATCGGCGACATGGTGGTATTGGCGGGCTGGAGCCGGGCGCGTCCATCCGATTCGCGATAGAAGCGCTTGAGCGTGGTTTCCGCGCCATTGACGAGGGCCACGACGATGTCTCCGTCGTTCACCGCCGGCGTGCGCTCAATCAGAACGAAATCGCCATCACAGATGTGATCGTCGATCATCGATTCGCCCTTGACCTGCAGGGCGTAGAGATCACGGTCGCTGAGCAGGTCGGTGAAGTTCATCGTCTCGTTTCCGGAGACGGCCTCCACGGGAAGACCGGCCGCAATCCGCCCAAGCAAGGGCACCTCCATGTTGGAGACTGCCTCGGGCTTCTGCCGCTTCCATTCCTTGAGATAGGCGGGTGAGAGTTCGAGTGATCTGCTTTGGTTGAATCCCCGTCGCAGGTACTGCTTGGTCTCGAGCGTTTGAATGTGCTTGTGAACTGTCGCCAGCGAAGCCAGCTTCAGACCATCGGCGATTTCCTCATAGCTCGGGCAGTAGCCGCGCTCCTCCACGAACTGCGCAATGAAGTCGAGAACTTCCTTTTGCCTTCGGGTAAGTGCCATGCCTTCATTTTGGGCGAACAAAAAGGGAAAGTCAAATCCCCTCCCTCTGCCGCATGGCGCTGAACAGAATTCCAGAGTGGTGGTGAGCTTCTTGAGTATAGCGCAGGAACAGTCTGGAGGGGGGTACCGGAATTCCGGATGTTGCTGGTGGCGGCGTTGCTGATGGCTGTGGATGGCAGCGTCGTGGGATGTTGCCCTCTCACCGCGCCGCGCATCGCTTTTCGCATCGCAACGTCCAGAGGAGACAAAGCGACGCCGCCAACAGGAATGGCGAGGAGAGGAACCCCGGCATGGGGCGCGCAAACACTACGGTGTCCACCGTGCGTCCAAAGATCGTGCCCACCGTGTGCCCCATCGCGTTGCCGATCATGATCAGCGCGAGCGCCCAAGCCGCGGTACGAGTCCAGGGCACACCGGCGCGCACGGCGGGAATCACGGCCAACATCGCCAGCACACCGGCGATGAGACCAGCGAGCCAGATATCGTATCGAAACACCGGAAGAGGAAGCCACGGGCTGGATTCGCGGATCGCAAGGACCGTCGCGTTCCAAATGGGAAGGAAGCCGTGCACCGCTTCATCGGCAACATGGAGACCGAGCGAGGCTGCGAGCGCCGTCCACGCCCAGCCGACGGCCCGGCCAAGCGCGGCACGCTCAGTGAGGGAGGCATCAACCGCGGAATTCATAGGAAGACTCCTGTGGGGAGCCTATCACGGAGGAGGGTGCGAGGCTAGCCTCGATAACTCTTCAGTCAGGCACCAGATTCGGGCACAGCCAGCCATCCCAAGAAGCCGGTATGCGGGATGGGGGCCTGCGCTACGCCAGGTGTGCGGCGCCAACGTGCAACGCGACGAGGATTGAGGCTAGCCTGGTTCGCAGAGCGCGCTCCGCGGTAGACGATCGTCCCGCCGACCAACGCGTCAACATACACGACCGTGGCGAAGAGGCACCGGGATGCGGGCTTGGCTGGATCAGAACGTCGAGCGGCGGAAGCGGATCTGCGCGCCCGACGCATGCGTCCCGAGGAGCCGGTATGCGGCATGGGGGCCTGCGTTACCAGCGATGCGGTGGCGAGCTCGAGGCACAGGGCCTTGCCGCGCCGGAGAACGGGCGGCGGGTCAGAGCACGGCTTTGGCGATGGCCGCACAAAGCTGCGCGAGATCGATGGGCTTGGTCACGTAGCCATCCATTCCGGCGGCGAGGCACTGCAGCTCATCATCCTTCATGGCATGAGCCGTGAGGGCGATGATGGGAAGATGCTTTCCCGTTTCGCGCTCCTGCTCGCGGATGCGGAGCGTGGCCTCCACACCGTCCATCATCGGCATCTGGACATCCATCAACACAAGATCGAACTGCTCCTGCGTCACCGCGCCGAGCACTTCCGCGCCGTTACTGGCGACGGTGACACGATGTCCTTGCCTCTCAAGCAGACGAAGCGCCAACCGCTGATTGATCGCATTGTCCTCAGCCAGCAAGATGTGCAGTTGACGGAGACCGGCGGTTGCGTGGATCTGGCTCACCCGCGCCGGCGCGGGAGCAGGAGAGCACAGCAGCTCGCGAAGATCGCGCTCGGAAACCGGCTTCACGATGGCTGGGAACTTGCGGCATGGGTCACGCTGCGCATAGGAGCGATTGTTGCGCTCCATCAGAACCACCCGTCTGGCGGCGCCTGAGTCGAGCAATCGCGCGGCGAACGTCACACCATCGGCGCCGGGCAGGTGCGTGTCGACGAGAGCGACATCCCACGAATGCGGAACCATGACCTCTGGCGCGAGACAGTCGATGTGCGCACCCCAGCGGCGAAGCATGGCGTAGAGGATCCGGCGGCTGGTGGCATGGCCATCGAGCAGAAGGACCCGCAAGCCTGGAGCCGGGTCCGGTGAAGGGAATTCGCCGGCGAGAGCCAATCGAAACGGCAGAGTGAGACGAAACTCACTTCCTTCGCCGGCCGCGCTGGTGAGGCTGAGATCGCCTCCCATGACGTGAGCGAGGCTACGCGAGATGGCGAGGCCAAGGCCGGTTCCCCCAAACCTTCGCGAGATGGAGCCATCGGCCTGGGTGAAGGATTCGAAGATCGCATTCTGGCGGTCTTTCGGGATACCAATGCCGGTATCGCAGATGCGGAACTGAATCCAGACGCCGCGCTCATCTGCGGTGTCGAGCACCACATGAAGGGCCACTTCGCCGATCTCCGTAAACTTCACGGCGTTGCCCAGCAGGTTGACCAGGATCTGGCGGACGCGAGCGGCGTCGCCGGCGACTTCGACCGGTACGCCCGCATCGATATCGAGGGTGATTTCGAGGCCCTTCTCATGAGCGCGCAGGGCGAGCATTCGAACGGTGAGCGCAGCGAGTTCGTGGAGGTTGAACGGCGCTTCGTCCAACGTCAGGCGGCCGGCCTCGACTTTCGAGAAATCGAGAATGTCGTTGATCACGGTGAGCAGGCCTTCGGCGGACTGCTTGATCATCTCCAGATTCTTGCGCTGATCGACGGGCAGGTCGCCCTCAAGAGTGATGTCCGTGAGGCCCAAGATACCGTTCATGGGTGTGCGGATTTCATGGCTCATGTTGGCCAGGAATTCGCTCTTGAGCCGGGTGGCGGTCTCGGCGCGGTTCTTGGCTTCGGCGAGTTCGCGATTCAACTTGGTGAGGTCGGCGGTGCGGCGCACCACCTGTTCCTCGAGCCACTCGCGCTGGCCATTGAGGACCTGATCGCGGGCCTGAATGGCGGCCACCATGTCATTGAACGAGTCGATGAGAACGCCGACTTCATCGTTCGATTGCTTGTTCACGCGCAAAGCGTAGTTGCGTTCGGCGCGGATGGTGCGGGCGGTGCGCGAGAGTTCGAGAATCGGCCCGGTGATCAGGTGCTGGAGGCGGGACACGAGGAGCAGGGTGAGAGCGAAGCCGGCAATCGCCAACGCGACGGAAACAGCCAGATAGGTCCGCATGCGTTGCGTGATGGGAGTGAGATCGCCGAGCACAAAGACGGTTCCGAGTTGCTCGCCGTCGTGGGTGACCGGATCGAACACCTCGGCTCGTTCGCCGCGGGTGAGATAGCCGCGTTTGCCGGGCGAGGCAGGGATATCGGCGGTGGTGGCGCGATCATGACGATAGGATGCGAACAACCGGTTGTTGGAGCCGTAGAGAGCAACGGCGAGAACACGATGATGCCGTCCGATCATGCCGAGCGTTGCTTTGGCCGCTGCGGGATCGCCGAAGACGAGAGGCGCGGTGGCGTTGGAGGAGAGCAGTTGCGCCGCGGTGCGCAGATCAGCCTGAAAGTCTTCGCGCAGACGCAGGTTCAGATAGCTGAGGAATGCGAGGCAGGTCAGCAGTTGTGCGCCGCAACCGGCCACGGCCATGACGATGGTGAGTTTGCCTTGGATGGAGAATCGGCGGAAGCGTCTGAGCAGACGGTTTGGCCGGGGTGCGTCCGTTTCGGCATCAGTGGTGTTGGCCGGGCTGGCGCTTGATTCCGGAGTTCCGTGCGGCCCGTCGGATGCGGTCACGGCAGGGGCCTCACTCCGGCTCGCTTTCCGTGCGCGCCACACTGACGACGTTGAGCAGGCTCGGATTGAGCCCGAGGCCGGAGCGCCGGACTTCGGCCGGATTGACGGCAAGCAGATGGCGCGAGAACTCCTGAGGGGCGATCTCCACCATCCCTCCCAACTGGGCAAAGCCGGGGATCGCAGAGACGGTGAGCACATTCGCGCCACGCAGGGCGGCGAGCATGTGGCGCACATGTGGACGCTCACTGATGCCGAGGAACAGGACGTGGCTGCGGCGCATGTCGGAAAGCGTGCTGGCTCTTCGTACGATCACCGGACGGCCACGCAATCGGCGGCCTTCCAGGCCTCGGCGAAGATTCTCAAAACTGGGATCAAAGCCCGCCAGACCGATCAAAAAAGGCTCAGGCTGCGAGGATTGGGTGCGGCCGGCGGATTTGTCGTTGTTCTGTAGCAGCCCGGCGGGCCACTCGACGAATCTGGCGAGCTGATAGAGCAGTTCGGGTCCATTGGTTGGCAGACGGTTTTCGGCTTTTGCGGGTTCAAATACAATCGGGAACGACAGGCATACGAGAAGCGCTCGGACCATACAATAGCCTCGTTTGGCTTATCGGCCCGGTGGGCGCGAGTGCGTTGAGAGGAACGCCTGCCTTTGCGTTGGGGAATGCCCTACCCCGCTGGCCGTCCGATCCAGCCTGGCGCAACGAGCTCTTCCTATTCCCCGAGACGGAGCCCGGTGAGTGCTTCGTCGAGACCGGCGTCTGTCCACTCGCGAACGTGGACGTCCGGGTGCAGCGACCATCGCTCGACATGCTCGATCGCCTGGCCGGGCGGCACCCGCTTCACGGGGCCGAGCGTTTCCAATTCGAGCACGTCGCCGTTGGCGAACATTTCGAACGAGCAGCCGAAGTCGGGGTAACGGCCTTCGGCTTCGGCTTGATAACGCTTCACGAACAGATCGGAGCCGAGCAGGTAGGCGCCCCAGGTGTGGGGATGGAAATGTCCGATCTTCTGCGGGGTGGGGTGAGCGGGATCCTGGTGAAGGACGAGATATCGCTCGAGGAAACGCCAGCGCGGATCGGCGAGATTGGTGAACGCCCACATGACGAGAGGATTGGCCGGCGCCAGACATTCGGGGTGCGTGCCGCGCGGCGGAAAGCCCGTGATTCCGGCGCCGCCGGCATCGAGCACGGCGAGAATCCAGATGGAGAACTCGACGGGCAGCAGGCCGCGGTTGGCGACGCGGTGTGTGATCTCGACCTCAGTGCCTGTGGGGGCGAGACGAATCAGCATCTGCTTCTCGAGGAGTGTGGCTGGCTCGACGGGAGCGGTCGCGATGAGGGTGTCGCCTTCCTGTTGAACGTCTACTGGAAAGTTATCCGGCGCGTAGGTGGCGGCGCGATCTTCGGGGGCAATCCAGATGCGCGAGCCACCGCGATTGACGAAAACGCTCTCGCCGGAGGAGCCCATCTGATCGGGGAAATTCTTGAAGATGTTGCGCCCACCGGCAAAGCGATAGACGAGAATGCGCGGGCCGATGTCGCCGGTGACGATCAATTCCACGTCGTTGTTGGCGATGCGCCAGCAATTCTGCCAGCCGTTCCAGGCGATGCGTTCGATCCGGATTGCCATATCGAAACTCTACAACGAAGGTGGGGGCGATTCCCAGTGCGGCGTGGGTGGATTGAGGTGCATCGAGTGGTACATCGACTGCGGCGCTACGTCGGCGTGGTTGCTCCACCTCCGCCAGTAAGATTGCCTTCGCTGTTCGATCGCGATGGGATCGGCGAGTGAGTTCGAGTACCCACTTCGGCTGGCGAAAGATCGGGAGATACTCGACCTGGCAGACTACCAGGCTCTGAACGACCGTGCCACCGAAGTGAAACGCATGCTCACCGCCGCTGATTCAAAAGCCCAGAACACTGACCGCCGATCGCTCAGTGCAGCCAAGAACTTCAAACATTTTTGGCTATTCTTAGCGGGTCTGCGCACGGGCTCGTACTCACCGGCGCACGAGTGAGCGCCGGGCATTCCCGCCTGCGGCAGGGGAAGCTTGGTGCAGACGGGCAGCGGCTCACGATTATCCCGGCGGGTGCGCTCGCTGTGTTCGTCAGCTTCCTACCACGGGGCTTCGAACGCCCGAACAATGAAAGCGGACATCTGTCCTCGTGTAATGCTCGCCGTCTGGCAATATTCCGTCGCTGAGCAGCCCGACGTGAATCCGAAATCCTTCATCTTTTGAACGTAGGAAAAGAACGGATGCGCCGGCTGCACGTCGGTGAAGTACGGCTGCGGCGTGAAAGAGAAGGTATCTCCATGCACCGAACGCGTGACGAATACTGCCATCTGACCTCGCGTCACCGGTGCATCCGGACAGTAGGTGGTCTCGGTGCATCCCTGTGTGATGCCCAATTCGCGCAGTTTTTGGATGAACCGGAAGTACGGATGGGTAACGGGGACGTCGGTAAAGAATGGGACTGTGCGCTCGTACGGGAACTCGTGTCCGCCGAACATGGCCCGAATCAGGAAGACCGCCATCTGACCGCGGGTAACCGGTGCGTCAGGGCAATATTGCGTCGCCGAGCAGCCTTGAGTGATACCCTGACGCTTCATCACCGTGATGAAGCTGAAGAACGGATGTTGCGCCTGCACATCGCTGAACTCCTGGCTCACGTTGGACCCGGCCTGCGCGACGTGCATGATTCGCCCGCCGATGCGCACCGCCGCCATGCGCGGCGAGTTGCTGGTGTTCGCATCCACCATGTATGTCACCGTGCGATTTCCGGACCCGGTTGTGCCGTTGGTGATTGTAATCCAGGGTGCGGTGCTCCGGATGGGATACGAGCACGAAGCGGCTGCCGTGGCCGTGACAGAGCCCGAGCCGCTTTGTGCCGGGTAATTCTGTGCGGTGTTGGCGACATCGACGGGGCAAAGTGGGTGCTCGCTGAAATACACCCGAACGTTGGCCGAGTCAGTGAGAACCAGCCGATTGGTGTATGGCCGGTTGCCAGGGTTGGCGGTTTGAGACCGAGGTGACGTGAACATCGCCTGCTTGCCAGACTCAGGCGGTGGTCCGGTAACTGCGCCAATTTCGAGTGTGATCCCGGAAGGGCCAGAACTCTCCCGGGATACGGGTTCCAACGTATAGCGGGTTCCACCGATCTCCTGGACCGAAGGAACATGGATGGGGGTTACGCCTCCGTCGGGAGTCAGTATTTCTTCGCCGTCCACTCCTGTGACGGTGATTTCGCCAGTAACCAGGAATAGTTGAATTCCGCCCGGAGAGGTGAACACCGTCACCTGATCGAGTGGGCCTGTGAACCCTAAGTCTTTCAGGGAATCGGTTTCGGCTGGGTCCAGTAGAGTGTGTTCGATTGGCTCAAGGATCTCGAGGGTAATAGGGCTTTGCGGAGGAAATTCGGCCGTGAGTGTTGCGTTGGGGTTTGAGGGGTGAGGTGTCACGCGGTCAATGGATACGCATGTGGTGGCGCGATGATCGCCCATTCCGTAAGCAACCACATCAAAAACCTTGTCGTTCCCGATGTCGATAACCAGCGAGTCGCGGATTTGCGTCCGCGCCGGGGAGGAGATGGTGCCGCGGCTGTCAGTCCGCCGGTAGGTTGGCATAAGGACGCGCCCATGCACCGTAGTGCTGAAGGTATTGGCCCACGCGGACCCGAATCCGCGGCTCACTGGAGTTGGGGGAAAGGCAGAGGTAGCTCCCGGTTTACCGACGGACAGCATCCACTCCGACTCGCCGTTCTTGGTCGCGGTGCCCAGCGTCGCGTAGGTGTGTGCGGAGTAACGGATAACGTACTTACCACCTCTGTCCGAGCGGAAGCGGGCATGGATCTGGCCTGACGACGTTTTGTATGTGAAACATGGAATCACGCCCCCAATCCAGCGGTCGTGTTGTATTCCACCCAAACTACAGAACCTCATCCGCGGCGGCTTGAACGGAAACGCCCGCACCATCGCCTTCGGAGGTCCAGCGAAGAGTTCGAGGACGTCGCCCCGCAGTTGGTTGTTGAACTCACTCTCCTGATACGGGCACTCCGCGTAAGCCGTGCCCTCTCGATGAATGATCTGGCCCCACGCCTCCCATGGAACCGTTTGCGGGGTGGGGAACGCCCACTGCGCAGCGACCCATCCGCTTAATCCGTGCAACGTAAAGACATATAGAATGCTCTTTGCTATTCTGTGACGATAAGAGATGCATGTTGTTTGCACAAGACCCTCCTTGCACATTGCATCAGCCTGCTCAGCAGGCATAGTTCCGGGATTCCCTTCTCGGGGCCCCGGCCGGCTACAGTATACCTGATACCAGCCGCTGGCAAGCTCCTTCTCCACTTCCTCAGGTCGGCTGGCTGCGCGACCTCGCCGCCGGCTCTCCTCATTTCAGTTTTGCGCCTTCGTGATCGACGCGGCGGTGTGCAGCATCTCGATTGACGGTAAGAGACCCGCCATCAAACTCGAAAGGAACAAGTCACTCCCCACAAGAACTGTCATCGCGAACGCTTCTCGTTTGCGCCGGCGAGAAGCTGTTCGTCGATTTTGCCCGTGACACCATTCCGGTCCACGATCCGGCACTCGTGAGATCCGCCCTGTCGCCACCTTCGTCGCGGTGCCGTGCGGCAGTAGTTACTCCTATGCCGAAGCCAGCTGGACACAAGGCTTGGCCGATTGGATTGGCCTATTTGCGTTATTAGCGTGGTGTGCCGTGTGGCGGGCGGCGGAGTGAGTTGGTCAGGTCCGGCGTCGCCGTACGGCGGAGTGAACATCCGTTCACGGCGGTGTACCTGTTTGGAGTGTTGCCTGGTGCGGCGACGCTACCGCGGGTCAGGATGCGGCCGGTTCGCAGTTGCATCGATCCGCGGAAGGTTGTGGGTGCGATGAGCACTGCCGATTCCACTGAGCGCCGCCGCAGGGTGGGGACGCATCAGTCGACAGTGAACGTCAGCAGAGCGCTCCCGGCGGCGATAACGATGTGCTGGCGGCCTTCCCATAAATAACTTAGGGGGTTCGACCAGACTTCCCCGCCCGTCTGCACGCGCCACAACGGCTTGCCCGTGCGATCGTCCAAGGCGAAGAAATCGCCCTCCATGCTGCCGGAGAACACGAGCCCACCCGCGGTGGCGAGCAATCCACCCCAAGGCGGCGAGTGCAAACGGAACTCCCACACCTTCTCACCAGTCAACGGACGGAGTGCGCGAATCGCACCGTAAGGCTCTTCTTTCGGGATGTTGCGCTTCGACGCGCCGAGATACGCGCGACCAGGCACATAGGGCGACTCGGTGCGGAAGTAGTAGGCGCCCTTTTCGCGCACGCTCTGATAGAAGAGATTTGTCAGCGGGCTATAGGAGGGATTGAACCAGTTCGATGTGCCATCGTCATCGGGATAGACGAGAGCGCCTTTGTCATTGGGTTCCGTCTCGGGATTGGGGACTGGGCGGCCCTTCGCGTCGATGCTCTTCGCCCAGTTCTGGCGGGCGAACTGCTTCGCCAGAAGGAACTCACCGGTTGCGCGATCGAGCACGTAGTAGAACGCGTTGCGATTTGCGAACAGCATCAGTTTGCGGGGCTTGCCCTGCCACGCGGCATCGAGCAGCACGGGGATCTGATTTGAATCCATGTCGTTCACGTCGTGCGGGGTGAACTGAAAGTGCCATTTCAGTTTGCCGGTGTCCGCATCGACCGCGATGACCGCGTCGGAGTAGAGATTGTCGCCGAGCCGCACGGTGCCGTCGTAGTCGGGGCCGGGATTGCCGGTGCCCCAGTAGATGAGATTCAGCGAAGGATCGTAGGAGCCGGTGACCCACGTGGTGGCGCCTCCGCGCTTCCACGAATCGCCGGACCAGGTTTCGTTGCCGGCTTCACCTGGAGCGGGCGTGGTCCAGAATCGCCATGCAAGCTTGCCGGTGCGCGCATCGTAGGCGTCGAGAAAGCCGCGCACGCCATACTCGGCGCCCGCGATGCCGACGATGATCTTGTCCTTGACGGCGAGTGGCGCGGCGGTGATGGAATAGCCGGTGCGGAAATCGGCCACTTCGACGTCCCATCGCACGCGTCCGGTACGAATGTCGAGCGCGACGAGGTGGCCGTCGACGGTACCAACATAGACCTGATCGCCGAGCACCGCGACACCGCGATTTACTTGTCCGCAGCAGACAATGACGCCTTCGGGGATGGAGCGGCGGTACTGCCACAGCGGGCGGCCGGTGCGAAGATCGAGCGCGGTGACATCGCTCGGCGGCTCAGTCAGGAGCATCATTCCATCGAACACGAGAGGCGTAGTTTCAAAATGCTGGCGGCTGCGGATCTGATACATCCAGTTCATGCGCAGGCGGCTGACGTTGGAGCGGTTGATCTGATCGAGGCGGGAGTAGTGATGCGAGGCGTAGTTGCCGTTGTAGGTGAGCCAATTGCCAGGTTCGGCATCGGCGCGGGCGACGCGTTCGTAGGTGAGCGATGGTGACGGCGGGATCTGAGCCCACGCGATGAAGGTCGGCACTGCGAGCAGCAGGAGCATCATCATTCCACCTCCCGGAGCGATGCGAGATAGGCGATCAGGTCGTCGAGGGACTGGGCTGGCAATTGGCGGTAGGACGGCATGGGGGATGTGCGGAGATCCTTCCTGACTTCGCGCAGGCTGGATTTCCAGAGCGACTCGACGGCGTTGGAGGACAGGCGCAATTGAATGGAGAAAGTGTCTTCATTGATGCGGATGCCTTCGATGGTTTTCCCTGCCGATGTCACGGCGCGCACGAAGGCGTAATCGTCGGGAGTGTCGGCACTGGGGTCGAGGAGCGAAGTGCGAAGGTGGGCGGCATTGCGGCGGAGTCCGATTGCGCTGAGGTCCGGGCCGAAAGCGCCTCCGTGTCCCGCGATGGTGTGGCACTGATCGCAACGGTTCTGCGTGTAGACATCGCGTCCGCGGGCGGGATCGCCCGGAATCGACGCTGTGGGCTTGCGGCCGAGTTGGCGGACATATGCGGCGACGGCGGCCGCCTCGCGATCGCTCATGGTGGTGCCGGGCATGCCTGCGTCGGGGAGTCCGCGGCGAATGACACGGGTCAGCGCTTCGTCATCGGGCGCGCGCCGCAGCAGGGGCCGAGTCAGCATGGGACCGCGCCCACCTTCGCCATCGCGGCCGTGACAGTAGGCGCACTGGCTCTGATAGAGTTGCTCGCCTCGTTCCCCGCTCTGTGCGGGCATCGGAGTTGCGGGCAGCATGAACAGTGCAATGGGAACGATAAGTGTCCGCATGGGAGGTAAGTCTAGCTCATTGGTGGGGTGGTTGCGGGGTAGATCGCACAGAGTGTCAAAGGGCAGATCCCACGACAGCGCTCAATTGGTCACGATGCCCCGACTGGAAAGCGTGCCGGGCAAGGTAAGTGCACATGCATTCAGGCGCACCGGTATGCCACTCCAGTGGTTGAGAATCTCGAATCCGCGGGGACGGTTGAAGCGGGTTCGCACAGGCAGATCGAGCCCGTCACTCGCCCTTCAACGAGCGCTCCATGAGAATGCGCAGCGCCTCCGACGGGCCGCGCCGGCCTTCCAGAATCTCCTCCATTTGCTCGGTGATGGGCAAGCTGACCTGATACTTACGGGCCAAGTCCATGGCCGCATACGTCGTCTGCACACCTTCGGCCACCATGCGCATGGAAGCAGTAATCTCGGCAATCGGGCGGCCCTTGGCTAACTCCACTCCGACCTGACGGTTACGGCTGAGATCGCCAGTACAGGTTAAGACGAGATCGCCGAGGCCGGCCAGCCCCGCCAGCGTCGCTGGCTGCCCTCCCATCGCGACTGCGAGACGCGTGATTTCCGCGAGACCGCGGGTGATCAGCGCGGCCCGGGAATTCGAGCCAAGCCCCAGCCCCTGGCAAACGCCGGCCGCAATCGCAATCACGTTCTTCAACGCAGCGCCTGTTTCCACGCCGATGGGGTCTGGGTTCGTATAGAGGCGGAGAGTGCGGGTGGAGAACAGCGCCTGAATCTGCTGCGCGAGGGCGGCGTCCTGGGAAGCAACCGCAATCGCCGCTGGTTCCCCTCGCGCGACTTCCTTAGCGAACGACGGTCCGGAAAGGATCGCGATCCGGGCAGAACCCATAACCTCCTGAAGGACTTCCGATACTCTCTTCAACGTGTTGTTTTCAATACCCTTGGTCGCACTCACGATCGATGCTTGCGGACGGAGCCAGGGCAACATTTGAGTGGCGATCCCGCGAACATGATGACTGGGCATCACAGTCAGGACGGTATCGCTATCGCGGAGAACGTCCTCCAGGCTGGACGCTGGATAAACGTTGGGAGGGAGAGTTGCCCCGGGCAGGAACACGTCGTTCTCACGGGTGGACTGCATTCGTTGCGCGAGATCCGGCTCGTAAACCCATAGCCGCACTTGCTCAAATCGAGACGAGAGGACGATGGCGAGCGCGGTCCCCCAACTTCCGCCACCGATGATGGAGAGGAGGGAGGGGGAGGTCATGCGCGGGACTTGCCGAAGCGGAACACGTTTTCGTTGCCTGCTCTTAGGCGCTCAATGTTCGACTTGTGTCTCCAGACGATGAAGAGGCCACCGGCAAGCGAGACCAGCAGAATGGGGGCGGGCGGATGCTGGATCAGGAAGACCGCAAAGGGAAAGAGCAGCGCGCCGAGGATGGACCCGAGCGAGATGTAACGCGTCGCTGCCACGGTGACGACGAAGACGATCATGGTGGCCAGCAAAGGGAGAGGCGCGATGTAGAGTGATGCACCCACAAAGCTGGCTACTGCCTTGCCGCCCTGGAACTTGAGGAACACCGGGAACGCATGACCGAGAACCACTGCCGCAGCGGCGAGAGCCATCCACACCGGGTCGGTTTCGGAAAGCCAGGCTGCGATCCACACGGCTGCGTAGCCCTTCAACATGTCGAGCAGCAGTGTGACGACACCGAGCAAACGGCCCTCGTTACGAAGAACGTTGGTCGCGCCGATGTTGCCCGAGCCCATTCCTCGGATGTCTTCGCCAGACTTGAGGCGAACCAGCAGATAGCCGAACGGGACTCCACCCAGCAGGTACGCGATGGGAAGTGAAAGTAGAGGTTTCATACGCCAGGTGCTTTCATTGAGGGCACTTCGGGATCGGGATCGTGAGGCATGGGGAACGTCGCGAGCCGGGTATAGATCGAGCCGCCCGAGCGCAGTTCGCTCTGGTAGAGATGAAAGGCGGAGGCGGTGAAATCGCCCCATTCGTCGGAGGGGAGGGATGCAATCTGGCGGCGGAGGGGGGCGAGATCGACCTTTTCCTCAATGCGGGCCAGGGTGAGATGTGGCGAGTAGGCTCGTTTTTCGGGCTGGATGCCGAAGGGGAGGACAGCTTCGTCTGTGGCGCGGGCGAGGGCGCCGAGCGATTCGGGAGCACGGACTCCGGCCCAGAGGATGCGCGGGTTGTGGGGATTGGGAAACCAGCCGATTCCCCGGACGGCGATGGGGATTTCGGGTGACTGGACGCGAGCCAGTGCGTCGCGGAGGGCGGCGAGTTGAGAGTCCGCGAATTCGCCGATGAATTTGGTGGTCAGGTGCAGGTTGGCGGGCTTAGTCCAGCGGATGCGGGCGGTGGGACGCAGGGTGTCGATGAGGCTGGTGAGCGCGGATTGGACCGAGGCGGGAAGATCAATGGCAACGAACAGACGCATGGCCAGTACATAGCGTATCGCAACCGGGGTGGGAGTGGGGAGGATCGTTGCTGGTTTGAGATGCCAGTTTCGGGCACCTGCGGCGGTCCGAGCACCACGAAACGCAGGCGGCTTCCCCCAGGTGCATTTCGATGCGTAAGCCCGCCGCTGCCGGCCAACTTCGTCGCGGTTCCAGGTGCTCTAGCGAACACTGGCCGACCACCATTGGCGGTAGACGGAATCGCTCGGACGCGCAGGGCTGTTCAAGAGCGAGGCATTCTCCGGCGCCGGACTTATCAGAAGCGGGAGTTCTATCTCGAACGCTCCTGTCGCCAAGAGATGAATCCGCGAGCCGGCGGGCCGTCCTTACGCAATTCGCTTTCGAGATGCCGATTTCGGAGATAGCTGTTTTGCACAGGTGCGGCTACGGGCTCAGGGGGTTCACCCAGCGTAGCCACGCGAACCGGGCAAAGTCACCGTCGGTGGAGCAGAGGTCAAGGCCGTACTCGATCGCCAGCGCTGCCAGATGGGCGTCTGGAATGAGGTTCCCGCCACCGCCCAACTGCAGCAGGAGCCGGCGCAGGATCGCCTGATGACGGTCGCCGGGTACCGGAACCCACACACAAGGAGCGCTCAGCCACTGCTGGACTTGTTCCCACGCTACTGGGAGCGGAGCGGGCCTCTCAAACACCCGGGGATTGGTGACGATTCGCAGGAAGCCGAGGGACTCCCAAGCGATGCCGACGCGAGCCGAACCACTCAGCCTGGCGTCCAACCACTCGACCGCCACACGATGTTGAGGCGCACGCCGATCCCAGGAGTAGACGAGCAGGTTGACATCAATCAGGATCATCGGCTGGTACCGCTTCGCTCTGTGTCATCCAAGACCTCCCAAACATTGTCCAGGTTGGGATAGCGGCAGTTCCCCAAGTCAACCGGTTTCGTGCAAAACGCCCTGATCTCCGGGGGAGCGGTCATGCGCGCCAGACCTTCCCGCAGCGCCTGATTCACCACCTGTCGAAAGGTGGCCTGCCTCTCCCGTTGAAGCTGTTCGAGCAGCGTGGCGACATCGTCGTCGAGAGTCAGCGTAGTCCGCATACATCACAGCATATCGCTGCTGATGTCTTGAGGTCACCCGCCGCCTCGCACTGGGTGCACGAGCTGGTCAAGGCCCTTTCCTGCGACGATCCAATCCGCACGTTCCGCTCGACAAAGCCGCCCCACGCTAAAACATGAACTTCAATCCGAGCTGGATTTGCCGGGGCGCGTTGGCCTGCGACGTGATCACGCCGAAGCTGCTCGATGTCACGCTGGTGTTGGGTCCGCCGAATCGTGGCGTATTGAACGCGTTCAGGGCTTCACCACGCAGTTGCGCGTTCAGGCGCTCGGTGATGTGGAAGTTCTTGAACAGCGACAAGTCGAAATTGTAGATTCCGTCATTGCGGATGTCCGGCAGACGCGGGCCCATGTTGCCAAAACTGAACTGCCCGGGCTGCGAGTAAACAGAACGGTCGAAGTATGCCAGCAGACGGTCCTGCACGGGTCCCGTCAGCTTGCCACTCCGTCCGTTATTGTTCGCGCGAATGGCCTGGTTGAAGATGCCGGCGTTGTTCGACGCCGACATGCCAATCGGGGTGCCCGTGGAGAGCGTGCTCAGCCCGTTGACCTGCCAGTTTCCCACTGCGATGTCCATCCATCGCGACCAGTTGCCGCCAAAGCGCCGGCCGCGTCCAAAGGGCAGTTCGTAGATCCCCATGATGACGACGCGATGCGCGATGTCGATATCGGAAAGCGCGCGGTCGGCACGGATGTTGTAGCTGTCCTGATGGCTCAGCCCGTCGTCGATGCTCTTGCCCCACGTATAAGCAAGCTGCATCTGCAGGCCCTTGGAGAAGCGCTTGTTCGCCGACACCTGCAACGAATGGTAGAACGACGATGCGCCCACCGAGTAGATGGGAATGATATCGGTGAACTGCGGATACGGCCGCAGCAGTTGCGCGCGGCTGGTGCGTGCGCCGCCCAGCGCTCCGCCCGCGAACCGCGTCCCGAAGAACGGATTCGTCACCTGCTCATTCAGCCGCGACCCGAGCGCCATCAGACTTGGATCCAATTGATTCAAACTGAGCCCGCCCTCATCGTTGCGATGCAACTGGAAGCCCCGCGTGTGGACATAGGCTACTTCGAGCAGCGTGTCGAAGGGCAGATCGCGCTGAATGTTGAAGTTCACCTGCCGCGACCGCGGCGAGATGATGTCCTGCGTGGTCGCCTCAATGCGATTGCCGAACTGAGTGAGCGCGCCGAGCGCGGAGCCAAGCACCGGCGCCACACCCCGCGGATACGGGTTGCGCAAGAGATCATTCGGCGTGATGCCATCCACCGTCGCGACCCACGTATTGTCGACTCGATAGCCCATGGTGCCGATGGTTCCCGCCGCCGCCTGCTGCGAGGGCCCAAACACTTCCGCATATCCCACGCGCATTACCGTCTTTGGAAGGAACTGCCAGCTCAACCCGATGCGCGGCGCGAAGTTGTTCTTGTCGGCGACGAACTGCTGCCGGGGAATGCCGTTCACGCCGACGAACACCAGGCCGCCGCGAATTCCGGCCAGCGCCTCGGCCGCGGGATTGGCCACCAGCGGATCAAAGTAGTTGGTGCGATTGAAACGCTCCGTCCGCGGGACATCGAGATCCCATCGCAGCCCGAGACTGAGGCTCAGCTTCGACGTCACGCGCCAGTCGTCCTGAAAGTAGCCGGCGACATAGAGGCTCTGCGTCGCAACGTTCTTATAGTTCGCCTGCAACGATCCGCTGCTTCCAGTGCCGAGCAGCAGCGACGCGAAGCCGTTGCCGGCGGTCGGGCTCGATTGAGTCGGAATCGGTCCCTGCGTCATGCCGCGGCTGAAACTGTACGAGCTGGCATTGCGCCCTTCGTTGACGTTCACACGCATCAAGCGCAGATCGACGCCGGTCTTGATGGTGTGCTTGCCATGAGTCTTCGTCAGATTGCTCACCGCGGTGTAGGTCATGAACGCATTGCGCCGGTGATCGCCGCCGCCGAGCCCGCGATAGTCGCTGACGGAGAAACTGGGAAACATGAGGAAGTCGACCGCTGTGTCGATGTACGGTGGCAGACCCAAGGCCGATGGGGCGAAGCCGAGCCCCTGATTGTTGAAGATGTAGAGAGTGCGCGCGAAACCAAGCCTCGAATTGAAGATCATCGTCGGCGATAGCGAGTTCGTGTAGTCAGCCACCGCGCCGTGCACGTGATCTTCCTGATTGATGCGGCCTTCGGCAATCTTCAGATCGCCGGGGAAGAAGGTGGTGGCCTTATCATCGAGCAGCCGCGTGGAGTAGCGTGCGAAGAATCGCTGCGTCGGCGAAATGATCTGGTCTACGCGATAATCGGACTGCGTCATGTCGAGCGGCCTCGATCCGCTCGCGGCCCAGTTGTTCTGGTTGTTGCTTTGCCCCGCCGGGGTGGCGTTGGGCAGCGGATAGAACTTCATCAGATTCACAGCTACCGGATCGAAACGCGAGACCGGAATGCGGTTGCCGGGAAACAGATCGCGAATGAAGCCGCCCGCGGGATTGGCGCGCGTGGTCGTCGGATCGAAGATGCTGAATGCCTGGCCCGTCGTGGTCCGTGTTCCGGAGAAGTCGCCGCCGCGTTCCTGTTCGGTGGGAACGGAGGCGAACGTGGAATCGGCGCGCCGCTCGCGCAGCGCTTCAAATGAAACCATGAAGAACGTCTTGTCGCGGCGGATGGGTCCGTTGAACACGCCGCCGAATTGCGACCGCTTGTAGCTGAGCAGCTTCTGCCCGCGCCGGTTGTCGAACCAGTTGTTCGAGTCCAGCTTGGAATTGCGAAGAAACTCATAGGCGGTTCCATGCCAGGCGTTGGTGCCCGACTTGAACACCACATTCAGCACGCTGCCGAGACTGCGTCCGAATTCCGCCGGGTAGTCCGCTCCGAGCAGCTTGAACTCCTCGATCGCGTCCACCGAAGGAAACACCGAGATGCCGTTGAAGCCGTTCACTGTCGGATGCGCGGCCGAGACACCGTCGATCATCGTGTCCATCGTTCGCGCGCGAGCTCCATTCACCGAGTAACGCATCTCGCCATAACTGTTGCCGACCGATCCTGTCACGCCCGGCGTGAGGAAAACCAGGCTGTACACATTGCGCGTGTTGAGGGGCAGGTTGATGATCGACCGGTTGTCGACCACCTTCGCCAGCGTCGCGTTCTCCGTCTCCAGGCGCGCCGCATCGGCGGTCACCATTACCGAATCGGCGACCTCGCCGACACTGAGTTGCACATCGACGCGAGCTGTCTGCTGCACTTGCAGCACGATGCCGTCGCGGACGAATCGCTTGAACCCGGCCGCCGATACTTCCACGCGATAGTCTCCCCTGGGAAGCAGGGGAACTGTGTAGTTGCCGCTGGAGTCGGTCTTGGCAGTGGAACGAATGTTGGTTCCGATGTTCAGTACCGCGACATCGGCTCCGGGGACAACGGCTCCCGTCGCATCACTGACCACGCCGGTGATCGAACCTGTGATGGATTGCGCAGAAAGGGAAATCACGTGCGCGAGACCCACAATGAGGACCAGAAACAAACGAGGCTTCATGGACACACCTTCCTTGTGTCTGTGGTTGTAACACAAAAGTCACAAGAATGTCATTTTTGGACGCCACAATCTGGACGCAACAATCTGGAACGCCGGCCATGGAGGGCCTCGATCGCCCGAGACGCGTGCAGCATGGCGAAGTCCGCTCCTTCAGGCGCCTGGAGGATCCGGACCTTCCCTGGGAGTGGCCAGTGAGATGACCGGCTGTGACGCCGAAAGACTCGAGGGTGCTCTCCGCCGCCCATTCGAATCGTTCCCTCATCGCGCATGGCGGCATCGCCTGGGCCCCAGGGTATCTGGCACCTCAGAACGAGAAACGCAGCGCGAACTGCATCTGCCGCGGGCTGCCGGCTGACGTCAACTCGCCGAATCGCGGATTCACTTGCCTTCCCTGCGAGTCGAATCGAGCACCTGTGTCGTAACTGAGAAACTGCGTATTGTTCCAGACGTTATACAATTCCCACCGGATCTGAAACTTGACTTTCTCGCGAATTGGAAAACTCTTGAAGAGCGCAGTATCCCAATTCAGGAAACCCGGACCCCGCATGGTGTACCGCGCGGAGTTGCCAACCGTGCCTTGCGCGGGTGGGCTGAATACTTCCGTGCGGAAGTTCCGTGAAAACGTGCGCTCGGACTGAGGCAGCGCCGGGTCGCCGCTGATATTGATGCGCGCGCCCTGGCTCGGCGATCCGGTCAGGTCAAGGGGCGTGACCAGCGAGAAGCCCGCCGTGATCGGCGGCCCCGAGATGTAACTGGTAATTCCGGAAATCTGCCAGCCGCCGAGCACTTGCCGCACGAATCGCTGCCGGGTGGCGGGTGAGGGCACATCCCACAAATAGTTCACGCGCACCACATGTGTCCGGTCGAAATCGGACACGCCGTAGTTCCACACTCTTACCGGAACCAACGCACTGACCGTACCGAAATCGCCGCTGTTGTAATCCATGGACTTCGACCATGTCCAGGCAAGGCCGAATTGCAGACCGCGGGCGAATCGCCGGTTGGCAGTTACTTGAAGCGAGTGGTAGTTGGACGAAGCCGCCCATTCCCGGATGTTGATGTTATTAAATCCCTGGATCGGCCGCAGAAACGACGGAGGCAGCGGTGTTCGAGGGCTCGCCGGATTGGCGTTTTCCGGACGGAAGTTCGCGCCAAGCGGGATCGGATTAATCTCGCGCTGCCACAGTAGGTGGCGGCCGATGGACGGAACATAGGCGACATCCAGGACGGTGCCCCAGCCGAGACTTTGCTGCACGGAGATACTGGCGTTCAGCACCCGCGGCACACGAGCCTTCGGGTCGACTCCGATGACATCCTGCGGGAAGAGGAAGCCCGGCAGTGAATTGACGGTGGGAAGTGTGCCGAAATAGACGGTCGGCGTGTTGACGAGCGGCGGTTGGCCTCCGAGCAGGCGGAGTAACTGGAAGTCGCCGATGTTATAGAAGACGCCGGTGCCACCGCGGACGGCCGTCTTTCCGTTCCCGAAGACATCCCAGGCAAAGCCGAGACGCGGCCCGTATTGCAGTCCGGCGCCCTCCGTAAAGCCGCGCGGATAGGACGAATCGCGTCCTGTGACCATTCCGTTGGCGGGGTTGCCGGCGCCCGGCACGAAGGCGCCAATCACATTCGATGAGTAAGTCGCACCGGTCGCCGGGTCGATGCCAATGGTCGTGTTTCCGCGAAGGCCGGGCCGGATGAGGCGTACGCTCTGTGCCGGGTCGAGGCGGGACAGCGCGAACGCCGCGACATTCCCATCCCGCTCGTATTGCGGCGTGAACGAGGAGACGCGCAGGCCGGCTTCGAGCGTGAACCGGCGATGGACCCGCCAGTTATCCTGGACGAACCAGTCGAAGGCTCGGATGTAGACGCCGATGTCGGGCCGCGCCGTCGCCTCCTGATAGGTATTGAAGACACCGAAGCTCGCATTCGAGTAGGCCCAGCCCGTGTCGAGAGGGTTTTGCACATTGCGCCCGAATGCGATCGCGCCGTTGAAGATACTCGGCAGTTGGGCCTGGCGGAGATTGCGATTGTAGAAGATACCGGCCTTTACGAGGTGAGCGGAGAAATTTCGTGTGACATTATTGGTGAGATTCACCGCATTTTGCGTCTGGTCCAGGGGGGTGCGGCCGTCCATGTTCAGGTTGGCGGCGTTCGTGACTCCACCGAAGCCTACGTTCGGAATCAGACCGAGAGGATTCGCGGCCGGGTACAAACCGGGCAACCGCAACCCCACCTTGTCGCGGCTATTGCGGTCGAGTTCCGCAGCCTCGATCCGCTCCACTTCCGGCCGCCGAGAGTAACCGAAGACAAACTCGTTCACCATCCGCGAACTGAACAGGAATTGATGACGCACCGCCAACACAGTGCCCTGCGTCACGAAGGACCGGCTCATCTGGTCCCAATTCGCGCCACCCGTGGGGATGCTGCGGGCGCCTGTCTGCTCGTCGTTGTGCCGCGAAAGCGTCACCGCAATCTGATTCCGGGCGTTGAGATTGTGGTCGATCTTCAGCGTCTCAATGCGCTGCGGAGTGCGGATGCCCGATTGGAAAACGTAGTTGAACCGGCCACCCGAGATTCCGCGGTCAAAAAAGTTGGGCATCGGAAACAGATTGAGAATTGCCGTACCGGTCGGGTCGAGGCGGGAGGCGGGGATCCGGTTCCCCGGCATCGACTGGCGCGCCACGGGATCCACAATGGGGATCGGGCGCCCGTCCAGTTCCACAGTCTGCGAGTAGTCACCGGCGCGTTCAAGCTGCGTCGGGACCGTAAGTTGGGCGGTGGGCAAATCGACCGCACGCGGCCAGAATTCCTGCGAGAAGAAGAAAAACAGCTTGTTCCGGTCGCGGTTGAACAATTTCGGAATCATCACCGGGCCGCCGAGATTGTAGGAATAGACATTCAGCCTCTCCCTTGGCTTCGGAACGCCAAAACGATTGTTGAAGAAATTGTTCGCATTGAACTGTTCGTGGCGTTTGAACCAACTCCCGATGCCATGGAAGTCGCGCGTCCCCGACTTGGTCACCAATTGAACGTTACCGCCTGACATACGCCCGTATTCGGCCTGATAATTACTCAGCAATACCTTTACTTCGGCGACAGCGTCCATCGGGACACTGACCGTGGTGGAGGTGTTGTTCCCGATGTCACTCATGCTCATGCCATCCAGAGTGACGTTCGTCGTGTTGCCGCGGCCGCCCTGAACATTCGGGCTGAAGTTGCGGCCAAGAGAATCGGGGTTCCCCGGATTGGTGATCCCCGGCAGCAGTTGCAGCAGAGTAAGAACGTTACGCCCGCGGATGAGGATATTCTCCACCTGCGCGCTGGTGACCACGCCGGAGCGCTCGCCACTTACGGTCTGCACACTGCTCCCCTCGGCCGTGACTGTCACGCTTTCGGTGGTGCTGCCAACCTCAAGCCGTATGTCCCCAAGACCCAGAGTCTCCGAGGAGGTGACATTGAGATTGCGGCGTTCGGCCACCTTGAACCCCTCCTGCTGGACCGTGACACGATACTCGCCGGGCGCGACCGAAGCGAATACGAACGCACCGGTTTCGCTCGTGGCGGCACGGCGTTCATAGCCGGTAGCAGGATGGATGAGTGTTACCGTGGCGCCTGCAACCGGAAGCCCCGAGGAGTCGGATACCGAACCCGTGATAGTGCTGGTGATCGTTTGCGAGACCAACGGCAGCACAAACAGAAGCAAAGCGGCGAAACGGCCCGTGAAGGGAAACATACGAAGAACTCTATCACGAGTAGCGGCGGACAAATGCCGCCGGTGCCCGGTATGCCTCAGCGCCGCCGTTCGTAAGTGGTGCGCGCCTTTTGGAACAGCGCCAATACTTCCTCCCGCCGCGCATCCGTGGAAAAGCGCCCTCGCTGCCGGGTCCGCTCCATCAGTTTGTCGATCCAGGCGATCCAGAAATCAGCATCTTCGCGCGACCGGATGGGCTGTCCGCCCACCTTCACATACACGGGACTGGTATGCGCGAACGCCGCGGCATCGTTGAGGATCAGGCGGTGCCACGGTCCGCGGACACGGGCCGCGACCCATGCGCTGCGCTCCAGAGTAAGTGCGGCGCGGTAAGGCTGCGCACGCCCGTTCACTACTAACTCAAGGCCCTCCACGGGCACCGCGGAGTCCACCTTCGCCTCCACGCGCAGAGCGGCGCCCGGAGCGACCTCCAACTCGTCTCCAGGCTCCTTCCCATTGATTCGAAGCGTGAGCATGGGACCGTTGCTCGCGAACGTACGTCCCCGTTTGTAAGCGGCGAGCCAGCTTTCGTAAGTGTACGCGCCGTCTGGTTTGGCATAGACCCTACCGCCGCCGGGAACATAGTGATCCGCGACGTTGGTGAAGCTATCCGTACCGGCGCTGATCCCGAGCCGGAACCCGCAATTGAGTAACCGGTACCACATCTCGATGGCGACTTCTTCGGGATTGTTCGAAAGCACATCCATGGCATCGATCACGCCAAGCGCGAGATCCACCGGCATCTCGCGCATGCTCGCGCCTTCAAAGGTGGGCGCATAGCCCGGGTGCGCGTAAGTCGCTGCCCCGCCCTGCTCCTGCGTCCGGCGCGCCTGCGTGTAATTCGCGGGATAATCATCGGCCTGCGGCGTGTCGCGGAAGCCCGTGTAGAGCGGCTCCACCAGCACCTTGAGCCCGTAGAGGCACATGTGGCCATAGAGTCCCGCGTTGCGCATCTCCTCGTTCCAATACAGCAGGTAGGGCGGGCGGCTCAGCGCCGATACCTTTCCTTCGAAATACTTCGTATCGTGCAGAAACGCGCCAAACGAATTCGCGACCATCATGTTCGGGATATGCAGATCCTCGCCGAGCGTGTAAGTGCGCACATCCTCGGCGGTCACATCCTGAAAATCGGCGGCGGTGTAATTGGCGTGAATATGCGCATCGGAGGAGTACCAGCCTTTGTGCGCCATGTGAGTCCAACGCTTGAGACGAAGCGTAACCGCGGCCGGCTTGCGGAGATCAATGTCACGGGAAACCAGGCTGTATTCCAGACCCCGTGTGGCCTCTATGCGGGTGATCCCGGCGGGGAGGTCGATCTCGAAAGAGGATTCGGCGTGGAAGAACTGTTCGGCGGGCTCGGCGGCGAAACGGCTGATGGAGCCTTTGGGCGCGTAACTGAGCCCATCCGCTCCCGTCAGGTAGACCCGTGCAGTGACAGGGCGGCCGTCTTCATCGAGTAAGTGGACCTTCAGCCGGACCAGGGGGCGGACATCGAGAGTAACTTCCGCGCCGCCGATCTTACGCGAGAACGTTCCGGGCACAGGCTCCACGATCCGGTGCAAGTATGCTTTTCCAGCACGAATCTCCGGCAGGTTGAAAACACGATTCTGCGCAACGGCATACCGTGCGCCGGCGGCAAGCAGTCCAGGCATGCCCGCGAGCGTCGCCACGTCCGGCTTGCGAAACACGAAGCGGTCGCGCAGGGCCTTGAGGCGCGGCGCATTCTCGCGGCGCCGCATGAGAAGCCGGGCCGCGTCTCCAAAGCCGATTTCTCCGGCCGCGTCGATCTCGATCAGCCCGTTGTGATTGATCCAGAAGGTGAGATGCTCCTGACCCGCCACGGAATGCGCCACGGCGCCCTGACCGGCATCGGCGGAAGGAATCCGCCACAGTGCAAGCGCGAGAAGCGAGAAGGCAGCCATGGCCAGTGGCGTTCGTCGCAACACTCGGGGACTCAGCATGGCTCACCAGCGTATCAGAAGGCGGGATCGCGAGGCGGCCCAGAATTGTCCAACACAAGATGATCCTGAAGGCAGAGTTGATTCCAACACAAGATGATCCTGAAAATGGAAGAGGACGAGGCGGTCTGCGGCCGGATGCGATTACGCATGCAGAACGCAGAGGAACTCAACCAGGAACAGATCCGAACATTCCTACGGGGGAGCCAAGAGATCGAGTTCGGTGGCCAGAATCGGGCCGAGCGCTACGAGTTTGTGCAGAGGGTGCTGGTGGTGCAGGAGTACCTGGTGCAAGGCAAGAAACAGCGAGGTGTGATTCGAGCCTACCTGAGCAAGCTCACCGGGCTGAGCTTGCCGCAAATCACGCGATTGGTGCGGCAATACCGGGACAGCGGGGTGGTGGAGGTGAAGAGTTGCCGGCGGCGGCGCTTTGCAAGCACCTACACGAACCAGGATGTGGCCCTTTTGGCGCAGGTAGACCAAGCCCACAACTGGCTGAGCGGGCCAGCCACGGTGCGGATTCTCGAGCGCGAGTTCGAGCAGTTCGGCAATGCGGAGTTCGAACGGCTGGCAGGCATCTCGGTAGCCCATTTGTACAACCTGCGGCACAGCGGGCGATACC
>JAEUQE010000479.1 GCA_016789785.1 Bryobacterales bacterium | reverse complement strand
TCAGCTTCGTGAGTAATCCCGATGGGAGCGTGATCTCGAACGCACCAAGCAGACTGAACGAGAATGCAATGAACACCACGGCGATGAATGTGTTCACCCAAGGGTTCGACGCCAACTGCACGACGCCGAACGGTCCGAGAAGAGCCGTGGTCAGAAGGCCGATGGAAGTGAACAGCAGAATGATCCCACCAGAGAACACACCCGCCTGCACGATGCTCTCACTCCGCGATCCCTGTTTGCGGTTGAGGAAGTAGGTCACCGTGAACGGGATCATGGGGAAGACGCACGGAGTGAAGACCGCGGCGAGGCCGAGTCCAAACGCCACGAGTGCGAATTGCCATAAGCCGCCGCCGGAGCCGTCCACCGGCGTCGCGGCAACGGGCTTCGACGAGGGTGGCGCGTCCGCTTTCTTTTCGGCGCCCGCGGCGGGAACCACTGCGTAACCCTGCGGCGGCTGCCATTCGGGATCGGATGCGCCGGTCTTCACGATCAACTTCGCCGAGGCGGGCCGACGAACCGGCGGCAGACATTGCGTTTCGGTGCACACCTGGTAACGCGAGGTGACAGCCGGCTCGATCTCTCCTTCCGCGGCCGCTGCCTTCAGCTTCGCGCGAACGAAGAAGATCGCTTCCTTGTCATACGTCTCGGTCTCGATCCCAAAGTTCTGATCCATCTTGCGAACGGGTTGCGGCCGCCATACTTCCGCTGACTCGATCGCATCGTGCTCAAGCTTGATCGTTGTGACAATCGGGCCGCCCTTCGGCGTGGTCGGCGAATAGAGATGCCACGGCTCTTCGATCTTCGCAGTGAGCTTTCCGAGCGCAGTGCCACCAGGCTTGGCCTGTGGCGCGAGCCATTCCAGAGTCCAGGAGACCGGATCGAGTTTCTTGCGTTCCTGCGAGTACATCGCAGACGCGAGTGCGGCAAACAAGAACAATTGGCGCAGCATATGAGAGGGACGAACGGCGATCATCCTCTATTGTACGAGCACCAGAACATCACAGATGGCAAGTGGTTTATTCCAGCGTGACGCGAACGGTGGTCGCCTCAAAGAGAGATGCGGGCACCTTCTTCGACTTCCCGCCCGCCTGGACTTCGATCTCGTAGTTGCCCTTGAAACCTCGCGTGGAGAATACGCCCTGCTCCGACGTGGCGCCTCTCACATCCGTCCACCAGCGTTCGTAGATCATCTCGCGCCAGACATCGTGCATCGGCTTCGACGTCCAATTGCGGCGGATCATTGCACCTTCGGGCTTCCAGTGGCGAGCCTCCCAAAATCCCCACATCAGGAAGTTCGACACCGTGGGATGCGAGAACACAACGGTCATCAGATCACGCGTGAAGTGTGCCTGCAGTTCTTCGGTACCGCCCACAAAGTCATACTCGGTGATCTCCACGGGCAAGCCGAAGTGCGAGAAGCGATCGAGAATGCGCAGCATGATCTCGGGATCGGTGGGTGACGAGAAGTGGCCTTGCATGCCGATGCCTTCTACAGGAGCACCGCTGTCGAGCAGATAGCTGATGATCGAGTAGTAGCCGTTGCGATGCAGCAGATTCGCGCCGTTCTGCGTAAGGATGTTGTAGTCGTTGATGAAGAGGCGCGCGAAGGGGTCGGCGTCCTTTGCAGCTTTGAACCAAGCCACCATCTCTTCGTTGCCCAGGATGTTCTGCACATCGCGATTGGTGTGTGCCTCGTTGATCACATCCCAATCCTCCAGCATGCCGCGCGTACCGGCGGCGGCATCCTTCACGCGATCCATCACGCGCTTGCGCAGGGCCTCGGGTTGCGATGCCAGTTGCTGCACGTCGGCAGGCATGTATCGCCAACCGGGCCACACCAGGTTGTGCCCGCGAATGCGCGTGATGCCGTTCTCATTGAGCCAGCGGATCGCATCGAGCGGACGGGTGCGGTTGCGCTCCCATTGCGGCCACTTCAGGTCGTTCTCAAAGACCACCATGTTGAAGTTGTCGAGAATGAACTGGCGGTAGCGGTCACTATCGGCGCCTGAACCAAGCAGTTGTTCCGCCGCGATCGCGGTGCCCCAACCGAAGGCATGCCGCGTCATCCGGACTCGCACTTCCGCGCTTGGCACGGGCTTGCCGGCGGCATCGATCACCTCGACGGTGAGATCCGCCTTGCGAATCCGTTCGATTCGTTCTTCGGCGGGCGCGCGCCACGCCGCGTCCTGCGATGCTCCGGGATAGAGCGGATCCACACCCACTTGCTCCGGGCGCACACCGGGTCCGTAGTTAAGGAACTGGATTCCTCCCACCTCCGCCTGCTGGATCTGCTGGCCCATCCAGAAGTCGACGATGTACGCCGTGGGCGCGTAATCGCCGGCCATGCGGAACAGCACTTTGTATTGCTTCCAATCGGCGCCTGCCAAATAGGGAATACTGACGGACTTGGTGTTCGGCGCCGCACTTTGCTCGACGTTGAAGCGAATCACGCATTCGCCATCTTGCGGCTCGATGCAACGAAGCCAGAACGTCGCGAGCACCATGTCATCCTTGGTGGCGGCAATCGCCGGACGGGCACGAATCCGAATGTCCCATTCATTGAAACCGGATTTCGGAAGGGACAGGGTGCTCAGCCGCCACGCCTGTGTGAAGGGCATGTTGCCGACATCAACGATTTCCGCACGGCCGCTCTTTTCGCCAGCCACCGGACCGCTGTAGGCGAAGGCGCGCAGCGGGTCGCCGGCGAGAACAGGAACGGGTTGGGAGAGAGATTGAGAGTAAAGAGGAAGGACAAACAGCAACGCCATCCATGGATGCCGCATATGACTCCAGACTATCAATTCCGCCGCAAGGGCAAGTGTGCCGATTCATCCACGATGGGGTTACATGTGCCTCCACTTACGCACTTGGCGTGAGCCAACGCCGTAATTTCTTGCGCGTTCTTTAGCAGGAGCTAGTGCGGCCTGTTCCAAACACCACGAAGTGGCAGGCCCGCCGCGAGGAGAAACACGAATGAACGAACAAAGACTGCATGACCTGATCGGCAAAGCGATCAACGATTTCGGAGGCGCGTATCAGGCGCCGCTGGTGATGATTGGCGACCGGCTTGGGCTATACAAGGCGATGGCGGGCCAAGGCCCGATGACGCCGGCGGAACTTGCCACGCGCACCGGCACGAACGAACGCTATGTACGGGAATGGCTGAACGCGCACGCCGCGGCAGGCTACATCGACTACGAGGCCGGCACATGCCGCTACATTCTGTCGCCCGA
>JAEUQE010000478.1 GCA_016789785.1 Bryobacterales bacterium | reverse complement strand
TCTCGCTTGTTGTATCCCCATGTGCGATTGATGGTCATGCAGGTTTCCCACGGCTGGAACTCGTCCGGCGGCGGGGCCGAAGTGGCAAGCCCCTTGTCATTCGGATCCACATTGCCCACCTTTGCGCCCTTGCGCGGTATGCCGTTCGGCAATCGCTGTTCGGGCGTAACGAAATCACCCGTAGGCCCGATGCGATTGTTGATCAGAGCGGTTGGCTGCAACTTGTGAATCAACTCATGAAAACGTTCGCCGGTGTACTTGGCGTGGTTGCTCAGTCCGTCGAACCAGATCACGAACACGTCGCCATATCGCGTCAGCAGTTCCCGAAGCTGTAGTTCCATGTAGTCGAGATAGAGCGGCCACTCAGGCCGTGCCGGCTCGCCATTCCAATTTGTAGCGGAGAGCTTGGAGGTGTCGCGAAAGCCGGGATGATTCAGATCGGGCGGCGAGTAGTAGAAGCCGAGAGGCATTCCCTCGGCCTTCGCCGCCTCGGCCAATTGCGCAACAATGTCCTTGCCGTAAGGACTGCGCGTGATCTTGTAGTCCGTGAACTGCGAGTCGAACATGCAGAATCCATCGTGATGTTTGGTGGTGAACACTATGTAGCGCTGACCCGCCGCCTTCGCCAGACGGACCCACGCTCGCGCATCGAACTGCACGGGGTTGAAGCGCTCCGGCAAAGCGCGATACTCCGCTTCGGAGATCTTCCAGTTGCCAGGCCGCATGATCGGCCACGACGCTTCCACGCTTGCCAGCGAATAGGGGCCCCAGTGAATGAACATGCCGAACTTGGCATCGTGGAACCGCCGCAATCGCTCGCGAGCCACCGCATCATCCGCGCCCAGCATCATGGGTGCGAGCATCAAGAGCGTTGTCCATTTCATGGAGTCCTCACCTTCTAGCGAAACGCCCGCCACGCTTTCATCGACCGCACGAGATTCTCTTCGCGATTGCCCTTGATGTTGTAGCACTGCAATCCGATTGGACCTTTGAATCCCATTGACCGGACGGTCCGCACAAACGCCTGTACATCGTACGAGCCGCGATCGAGCGGTTGAATCAGCCGGTCCCAATCGCCTTCCTCATCACTCCCGCTGATGCTCACCATGCGCAGATGAGGTAGCGCTTCCTTCAATCGAACCTGCAGGTTCTTTCCATCACCGCTTCGCAACCAGTGGAACAGATTGAACACCACGCCGACATTCGGGCGCTCAATCTTCGCAATCAATCGCAGCGCATCTTCGATGCGTGCGACATGAAATCCGTGGTGCGGATAGAGTGCCACTTGGATGCCGGACTGCGCGGCCATGTTCGCGACTCTACGCAACACGGGCACGGCGATCTCATCTCCGTTTGCAGCCTTGCCATTCACCGTGAACGTGATCAGCGCTCCGGACCCTTTCATCTGCTTGATCGCTTCGGGCAAACCCGGGTCGTAGTTGGGTGTCGCATCCGACACATTCATGCCCGTGTAAATGCCCAGCAGTTTCATTCCACGCTTGTGATGGAAGTCCACCACACGCGCGAGATCCTTCGTTCCCGTGTACAGCAGGCCCGCGTAGCCAGTTCGCTTTGCGAGTTCCACTTGATCCTCGATAGGGATCTCGCCACGGCCCGCTCCATTGTCGAATACGAAGAGTGGAGCGTCGGCGCCATATGCGATGGCAGCAGTGATAACCAGCACAAGCATCTTCATGCGACACCCCATGGTTTCCGCATCGCGCGGCGGATCATCTTGCGCGCCGCTTCATTGCCAACAATCGTCTCCTTCTTCGGATCCCATCGCACGGGCTGCCCGGTGCGAATACAGAGTTCGGCCAACTGACTCACCATGTCGGAATGAAATGCGCCTTCAATGTCTCCCACCGCGGTGGCGCCGCCACGAATTGCCTGGATCCAGTTCTGATGATGACCAGCCGTCAGTGCTTGTTGGAAGCCCTTCGGAAGCCCGGCAGTCAGGCTCGGGAGCGCGCTGTGCGCAATACGAATCTCGCTGTCGCGAATCACCGATTCCATCAGATTCGCGGGATGCGTGAGCACCTTTCCGTAGTTCACGATCACCCATCCTGCCGTGCCCACGAACACCGCGCCGTTTGGCATCTTCTTCACGTCGTTGCCTGCGGCGTCGCGTCCCCACACCACCGGCGGATGCGGTGCGTCGGCCAACTCATGGTAGGTACTGTTGTCCATGAAGTCGATTGCCAGGCCATCGTCCCAGGAGCAACGCACGTTCCATTGATACGACGTGTCGAAGAGCCCCTTCGTGGGAAACTTGCCCGAGCCCTCATAGCGAAGCGGAGGATCCTTGCGGCCAACCGCCGCGGCCCAACGTTGCACCTGATCGAGAGGATGCGCGGCCCAATTCGCGATGTTGCCCAGCGTGTAATCCGCGATGTTGAAAATGCCTCGTGGCGACTCCGTCAAACAGCGATCCGCGCAAAACGGCTTCACCGGCGCTGGGCCGAGCCACATGTCATAGTCGAAGCCCTTCGGCACCGGCAGTTCTGGTGTAGAAGATCCTCCCGTGGCCGAAGGCGGACTCACCACATAGATGCGCTCCACTTTGCCGATCCGCCCGTTCGCAACAAGCTCGATCGCCTTCTTCGCGTCTGGAAATGCGCGCAACTCGGCGCCGTATTGAAACACCTTGCCAGCTTTTCGCACCGCGCGGAGAGCCGCGAGATCCTGCTCAATGCTGACACCGAGCGGTTTCTCGCAATGCACATGCTTGCCGGCGGCGAGGGACGGAAGCAGCATCGAGACATGCCAGTGATCCTGCGAGGCAATGTACACCGCATCGATGTCTTTCTGCGCAAGCAGCTCGCGGAAGTCACGATACATGCGGATGCCGCGATTCGGCCGCTGAGGCTGCTGGCTGGCGTATTCCTTCTCCAGCATCGCCTTCGCTTCCATGCGCCGGCCTTCTTGCGCGTCGGCCACAGCAACAATGACGGCGTTGTCGAACCACGCATATTGACGCGTCTCAAACATCGCGCGCAGACCGCTCCCGATGATGCCGACCGTGATGCGATCGCTTGGCGGAGTGGTCCCGTTAGCCAGCGCAAATGAGGGCACAATCGCCGGTGCTACTGCGCCAAGAAAGCGTCTCCGCGATAGGCGTGGACTCGAGTACATGCGAACCTCCGGTTGCCGTAATCACACTCTCGACGTACTGGGTTCGGTGCTCTTGCATGCACGCGGAATGCCACGTACCGCGCTGTCTACGGTCCGGATTCGTCGCCCGCCTTT
>JAEUQE010000477.1 GCA_016789785.1 Bryobacterales bacterium | reverse complement strand
GAGGTGTCGGCGCTGTAGATGCACTGGGCGGGTGCGTTGGCGCCAAGAAAGAACGTTGTCCCGGATGCATCCAGAAGAGCGGGCTCCGCAAGCCGCACATCCCCGCTGCAACCGGCAGAGAGTTGCTCCACTGTCAATTCCTGGGTGCCGATGCGAATCGTGTGCGACCGCGATGCACTGCTGGGCATAACCTCCACTCCCATCGTGCCATCACCAAAGAAGCTCCTTGGGAACTCTGGAAAGATCCAGTCCGGAAGGGCCGTCGCCTGGGTTCCGCACCATGAGGGCGCGGCCACACGCGCATACGCTGAACCGCCAAATGACTGCACGATGAGCCGGGACGGGTGAAACGTGTAGGCGCATGCGGCGGGCCCGGTGAACACGGCGGTGAGATTGAGTGGGCCGTTCAGGGTGACCTGAATCGGATTCTGGCGTGTCTGCGTGTCGCCTGTCCAATGCGAGAATACATAGCCGGGATTGGCAACCGCAGTGAGTTGCAGCGGGTCGCCATTCCGGTATTCGTTCAAAGCAGGGGCGAACGCGATGCCGCCGGCCCGTTCCGGTTGCACTTTGGTGTTGAGAACCGCTGGCCCGTCGGCGACAAGAAAGTTGATGTAGATTACATCCACGACCTGGCTTTGCGTGTAGATCTGCACAGGGGTCCGATGTCTTCCCACGGGCTTGGTCGACATCCGAGGTGTCACACGCAGCACGCCCGCCGACGTATTGGCGACGCCCTGCCGGGTGATCGTGACCCATGTGTTGTCGTAGAAGGCTGCGTCGAATGCAAGATCGGAACTGCCTGTCACCGTGATGAACTGATCCGGAGGTTCCGGCGCACCGCGCGTGTAGAAGAAGTTCAATTCACGTGGCGAAGCCCGCAACGTGTCGGGATCCGGCTGCGCGTTGAGAGTGACGCGCAAATCCGCCCGAGGAACACCGGGCGCGTGAAACGGCAGAAGCAGGTTGACAGTGCCGGCGCTATATGGAGAGAGGTAATAACTGCCCGGTCCACAGCCCTGTCTCCCGGTCGTTCCCGAAAAGTCCAGGATCATTTCACCCGAGAACGGCGCGCATTCCACGGTGCGCACTTGTACTTGACCCGAGAAGGGGCGCCCAATCACGGTATTGACGGTCACTGCCGACGGATCGATGGTGGTGACGCCGCGGGTGAACCGCGCCGGCAGATCGAGGGGGTAGGACAGCGGCGAAAAATACAAAGTGCCATCGGCAAACGAATAGTGCACATCGCCGACAGTCCCCACTAGGCGCAACTGGAACGACGGGTGCGCCGGATTGAATTGCAGCCACGGGCTGGACGCTACCGCCGCCGAAATCTGCGCGCTTTGCCCTGTGCCGTCGTGGCGGATGGTCAACTCCAGGATAAGTTCACTCGACGCACGCCCTGCCGCTGACTCAACAGGAGTTCCGCGAAGCTTGCCATAGGTTCCGTAGGAAAACCGCGTAGTGGATGGGTTGATCTGCTGCGGCTGAGCGGGAATGAACTCGATCTTCCAGAGCCGGCCAGAATCCCTGATGACATCCTTGCCATCCCGGAAGGAACCGCTCACCGAAAACGTCACGGGTTGGGCGAGAAGAGCCATCGCCGAAAGGAACAGCAACACAAGAAGTTGCATATGCCTCCTGAAGGGCGCGGTACTTCAATCATACGCAGTTCTGCCGGGCGCCGTGGACATGACGAATGGACATCCAAACAGGTATCATGAATCGCGTGATCCACAGGATGCTCTGGGCTCTTCCTTTCGTGGCATGCGCCGCCGATATCCCTTTCTCCAAAGGGCTCTATCCGGTGTTCGAGAAAGCGGCATGCCGTTCCTGTCACAATCCCGATGGAGTGGCCTCCGCAACGCAGTTGCACTTTCCGGAGAAGGACGCTTCCCCACCGCAGATCGAGGCGTTTGGCCGGTCCCTCATTCGCTGGGTGAACCGCGCCAACCCCACGCAGTCGCCACTCTTGCGCAAGCCGTCGAATCAGGTTCCGCATACCGGTGGCGAACGCATCCAGCCGGGTGGTCCAGACGCGGCGCTTTTGCGTGCATGGGTCGACCGGCTTGCCGCGATGAGTCCCGCGGAACTCTCCGCCACCGCTCCCCGCGACGAACGCCCATCAGCGGCAGGACCCGTGCTGCGCCGGCTCACCAATGCGCAGTACAACAACACCGTTCGCGATCTGCTCAACGAATTGAGCCAGCCCGCAAGCCAGTTCCCTCCGGAAGACTTCGTCAACGGCTACAGCAACCAGTTTCAAGCGCAGAGCCTTTCGCCGATGCTCTACGAAGCCTATAGCGCCGCGGCGGAAAAGCTCGCTCGCAACGTCTTCAAACGCGGCGATACGGTTCCCGGCCTGGGCTGCGCACCCTCGCCTGCATGCCGCAAGCAGTTTGTACAGACCTTCGGACTACGCGCCTTTCGCCGTCCGCTGACGCCCGCTGAGCAGACCCGCTATGAAGCGCTGTTCGCCGCGAGCCGCGAGTTCGAACGCGGTGCGCAAGCTGTCATCGAAGCAATGCTGCAATCGCCGAACTTTCTCTTCCGCCTCGACGAAACGCCAGACCCCGCGCTGAAGCCTTATGCCGCCGCAAGCCGTCTCGCCTACACGCTATGGAACACGGCGCCCGACGAAGCGCTGCTGAAAAGCGCCGCCCGTGGAGATCTGAGCAACGCCCAGGGATTCGCGCGGCAGGCGCGCCGGCTGCTTCAGGATCCGAAAGCGAAAGAAGCGCTCGACGACTTCGTCTCACAGTGGCTGCGTTTCGATCGTGTGATCGCGACCGGCCGCGATCGCCGCACTTATCCGAAGTTCAATCGCGAGCTCGCCGTCGCAATGACCGAAGAGGCACGGCGCTTCATCAGCAATCTCGTTTGGAGCGATGCGAACTTCATGGATCTGTTCACCGCGGAGTATGGCTACGTCAATCAATCGCTGGCCACACTCTATGGTGTACCCTCACCTGCCGATGACTACGCCCGAGTTCCTTTCCCGCGCGAGTCCGAACGGGCGGGTCTGCTTGGACAGGCGCTGTTCCTTACGCTGACTTCGAAGCCATCCGACACATCCCCCACCTCTCGCGGCATCTTCGTCCGCGAGCAGTTTCTCTGCCAGCATGTCGCCGAGCCACCTCCCGGCGTCAGCACGAATCTCGCGCCCATCAGCGAGACCAAGCCGCAGACCAATCGCGAACGGCTTGCCATGCACGCAGCCGATCCAAGCTGCGCGGGATGCCA
>JAEUQE010000476.1 GCA_016789785.1 Bryobacterales bacterium | reverse complement strand
AACTCGAGCAAATTAGGCAATGGATTCAAGCGCCTGCGTGCGGATCACCACAATGGACACCTACCAATGGAAAGACTTGTCAAAGCACTAGTCTCCCCAGTCGCCGGAGTGGCGGCAGAAACCAAGATCCGCGCGGTTCGCGGTGTCTACGATATCATTTCGGATGTCTATCCTCTCTCGTCACGCTTGTTCCATCGCGACGCGCACGCCACTGCGATCGAGATGAGTGAGATCGAGAATGGCATGCACATTCTCGAAGTGGCCACGGGCTCCGGAGAACTTTACCGGCAACTGACCCGGAAGAACGCCCACGGCCTTACCCTCGGTGTGGACTTGTCGCCACGGATGGCGCATAAGACACAGAAAGGGATTCACGCCAACGGCCACCCCTTGCGGTCCTACTGCAACGCCGCCGACATCCGCAACCTGCCTTTCCGCACGTCGAGCTTCGACCGGGTGTTCGTCTGCATCCTGTTGGAACTGCTGCCCGATGAGACCATCTGGGACGCTCTGCGCGAAGTACGCCGCGTGCTCAAGCCGGAAGGCAAGTTGATTCTCGTCTTCATTTCGCAACGCGACCCGGTGTTCAATGCGTTCTACGCGGCCGGGTCGGCGATGGTGCCCTCGTTCCTCGGCCGGTTGGTGGAGGAGAACGTCTACGAACAGATCCCGGATCTGGGTCTGGAAATCGTCGCCAAACGGCATGTCCGGCAGCTCTGGTATCCGTCCACCATTGTGACGCTTCGGAAAGTCTGAACGGGGAGCCAGGGCTGGAGATCAGTTACTCCGTGCCGGCCTCTGATACGGTTCCTTGGCATACTTCGCTGCTTCTTCGAGCGCACCCTGGGTGTTGTCTTTGGTTCGCAACGCGAGATTGTACTCATTCACCGCGCGCTCCCGCTGAGCCGTGATGTCGAAGATCTTGCCGAGATTGATGTGCCCCCAGACTTCGGTCCACTTCGGTTCGAGGTCGCCGTTGAGGGACTCGCGGAAGGAGTTTGCCGCTGACTGATAGTTGTTCTGCAGGAAGAACACTTCGGCCACACGGTAGTGCGCGAGCGAGCTGGCACGGTTCACATCGAGCGCTTTCTGATATTCCTTGAGCGAGTCTGCAAACTCGCCAACTTCGGCAAACTGCTCGCCACGCCGGATCGCTACGCGCACACGCATCTGATCATTGAACCGCAGCACGCGGTTAGCGGGATCGATGGTGATCTTGCGAGGCTTACCGAACGTCTCGAGCACAAACTCCGACGCTGTGCCAACCACTTCCACCACCTTCTCTTCCGGGTTACCCTCGGTCTCGATGCGGATCGTCACTGGCATGCGGAATGTGTCGAGATCCTGCGTGATCTTGCCGTTGATGCGGAATCCCTTCTGGGTCCGGAATACGGTATGCGTAAGCTTGAACTCAGGTGCGCCAGTCGACTCGATCCACTGGATGAAGAACGCCTGCAGGTTCTGTCCCGAGGCCTGTTCGGCAAGCTTGCGGAAATCATCGGTCGACATGCCTTTGCCGCCGAACTGATCCGAGGCGGCACGAAGAGCCTTGGCGAAGTTGTCGTTGCCGATCACGCCGCGCAACATATGAATCACGGATGCGCCTTTGCCCGCCGTAGCCGCCCAGTATTCAGGCGAATAGTCCTCGAGACGCGCAGCCTGGATGAGCGGCGGATTCTCGACGGTGAGCGCTTCCACGTAGGTGTCGGCGGCTTCGGCTTCGAGCGCGGCCGGTCCCGCGGTCTGCTCCACGTACATCATCTCGGCGTAACGGGCCAGCCCGTTCACGATCCAGATGTGGTTGCGCGTGGAGACGCCCACGTAGTTTCCCCACCACTGGCGCGAGATCTGATTCGCGAGCAGGCGCACGTTCACCTGACGCCCGATGGACTTCGGCGCGAGGAACAGGATGCCGGGAGCGGAGTAGCCATTCGGGGCACCGTCGTCGGTCTCCATCATGACAAGGCTGGTGGTGGGGGCGAGCCCGAACACGCTCGTCTGCTGACTGAGGATCTTGCCAGCATCCTCACCATAGGCCTGGGCCATTGAGGAGCCGGTGCGGAAGTAGATCTCGCTGTTGGCGCCCTGGGACGCGACGCGGACCGGCTCACCCTTCACGATGCCAATGCTGCCTGGAAACGTGGCACGCTTCGCCGAAAACTTGTAGGTGATCTTGCCTGAACCGGCCTGCTTCGTCCCGATGCCGCTGCCGAGCGCGCGGTACTCCTCGGGCACGGTAACGTTGACGTCGGCGGTGAAGCGGTCCGACTGATAGTCGTTCACCGGGAACCAGCGCGAGGGGTACAGCAGGTAACCGTAGTCGTTCTGAATCGAGGCGAACTTGATGCCGTAGATGGGAGACTCCTCCACGCCGGACAATCGGCCGTCATAGTAGAAGACGAGCGTGACCGGCTCACCTTTCGGCAACGGATCGTTGAAGCTCAGGCGCACGGAGAAATCCTGCTGCGAACGCGCGGCGGGGATCGAGCGGCCGGTGGCATCGGTAACGCGCGACACATTCAGCGCGTTGTTCAATTCGAACACCATTCCCGAGACGCGATCGTCGATGGGGATCACCTTCATCTCGACCTTCGCCGACAGGGACTGCGTGCGCGGGTTGACTTCGGCGTCGATCACGTAGTGGTCAACGTCGACACGGGTACGGCCACGCTCCTGAGCCGGCGCCAGCATCGCGGCACACGTCAGGAGCGAACACACTGGAACGGCAAATCTCAACAACAGGCTGCCTCTTCGGAACTGGCTATCGCTGCGCATGGAAAAACTCTCTCACGATTCCCGCCGCCCGCTCCATCGGATCCACGGAGGACGAAAGCTTTTGAGCCACTTCGGCCAGCTCGCGCTTCATTTGCGCACGAGCCGGCTCGCTTTCGAGCAACCGCAGCGCCTCCTGGGCCAGGCGCGGTCCCGTCATTTCATTCTGCATCAGCTCGGTGGCCAGCCGCCGCTCCGCGATCAGGTTGACCATCGAGTAGAATGGCACCTTCACCAGAAACCTGCCGAGCAGCCAGCTTAGAGCTGTCACCTTGTAGTAAGTAACCATTGGGGTCCCAAGCAGTGCCGCCTCCATCGTAACCGTGCCGCTCGCCGTGAGGGCGACGTCGGCGTGCGCGAGCACGTCCCAGGTTTCCCCTTCAATCACTTGGATGGATTCCGCGGGAATCCGTTCCCGAAAAAACGCATCGCCCAAGCGCTCCCGGGTACCGCGTGGCGTGGCGAGGATGAACGTAGAGGGTACCCGCTCCGACAC
>JAEUQE010000475.1 GCA_016789785.1 Bryobacterales bacterium | reverse complement strand
GCGGGGCTCGCGCTGTCGATCGAAAACGTCTGGAGCTACTATGCCGGGTCGCCGGCCAACGTCGTGAACCCCGCCTGATGCCCAGTAGCGCTTCGCTTGTCCTCCGGCAGAGCCGGGGTTTCTTGCTGAGCCGCTCAGAGCGGCGGGCGGGCGCTTCGCGCTCCAGGTGTGACGATGCCATTGCTGGCGGGCCTCCGTTGGCAGGCTAGGCACAATACGGTTCACTTAGGGCTTAGCCAAGCGTCCTGAGGAGGCGGTACCAGCTACGGTAACGCAGCCTTCAGGCTGCCGCCTCGACAATCGTGTCGAGGCCCGCGCTCGGGGCCCGCGAATCGCCACTGGTGGCCTCGGCGGCCGAAGGGCGTTAGGCTCGTAGCACTTCGGCGATCGCGCATTTTCGTTCACCTCGCCCTGCACCGAGACGAGTCGTCTCGGCGCGGCAGGCTGAAGGCCTGCGCTACCGTCACGTGCGCGGCGCCAAGATGCGAAAGTGAACAGTATTGAGGCTAGGCAGACTATGCGGTTTGGATCTTCGCCGCGTTCTCCAGCCCGCGCGCGGCGATCTCAGCGTCACGCATGCGGAACTTCTGGATCTTGCCAGTCACCGTGAGCGGGAATTCCTCCACCACGCGGATGTGCGCGGGCACCTTGAAGTGCGCGATGCGTTCCCTGCAATACTCACGAAGCTCTTCAGCGGTCGTGGCTTGCCCCTCTTTCAGCCGCACCCACGCGCATACCACCTCGCCGAGCCGCTCATCGGGAATACCGAACACCGCAACGTCGGAGATAGCCGGGTGCGTGTACAGGAACTCCTCGATCTCACGCGGATAAACGTTCTCGCCTCCGCGAATGATCATGTCACGCGCGCGGCCGCGGATTCCAAAGTATCCATTCTCATGCATCACCGCGAGGTCACCCGTGTGAAGCCACTGTTCGCTGTCGATCGCTTCGCTGGTCGCTTGCGCATTGCCGTCGTAGCCTTTCATCACCAGATAGCCCCGTGTGCAGAGTTCCCCAACTTCGCCAACGGGCAGTGTCTCTCCTGTCGCCGCCGAAACGATCTTGACCTCCGTCGCAGGCAGCGCGCATCCCACTGTGGTCACCCGGGTTTCGATGGCGTCCTCCAGCGTGGAGAGCGTGATCACAGGCGAACTCTCCGTCTGCCCGTAGGCGATCGTCATGCCCGAACAATGCATGTCGTGAATCACGCGGCGCATCAACTCGATCGGACAGGGCGCACCAGCCATGATGCCCGTCCGCAAGCTTGCGAGATCGAACTCCTGAAAACGCGGGTGCTGCAACTCCGCGATGAACATGGTCGGGACACCGTAGATCGCGGTCGCGCGCTCGGCATGCACGGCTTCGAGCGTTGCCAGCGCGTCAAACTGCGGAGCCGGAAGAATGAGCGCGGCTCCTGTCACGTAGCACAGCATCGAACTCATCACGCAGCCGAAGCAATGATAGAGCGGCACCGGAGAGCAGAGCTTGTCGTGTTCACTCATCCGCAGCCGTTGGGCGATCAGCCAGGCGTTGTTCACCAGGTTGCGATGCGTCAACAGCACACCCTTCGGCGACCCCGTGGTGCCTGAAGTGTACTGGATGTTCGCAACGTCGTCCGGTGCAATCGAAGGAGGCGTGTGCTCCACGCCAGCCGCCAGCATCGCATCCCAACTGGAGTGACCAACGTAGACCGTGTGTTGCAGCGCCGCCGCCGCGCCATCAAGCGCTCTTGCCAGAATGTCGCGATAGCTGGCGCGTGTGTCGCTCTCGCGCAGGAACAGTGCTTTCATGCCGGACTTCTCCAGCACGTACCTGAGTTCGTGGGACCGGTAGGCCGGATTCACATTGACCAGCACGATGCCAAGACGGGCTGTGGCGAGCTGCAGGAGAATCCACTCGGCGTTGTTGGTGGACCACACACCGGCACGGTCGCCCGCCCGCAACCCAAGCCCGGCAAGCCCTCGCGCCACCCTCTCCACCTGGGCATCCAACTCCTGCCAGCTCATCCGATTGTCTTGATGTCTGACAATCAGACCTGTCTGTCCGCCGAAGCGCTTCACAGTTGTTCGAAACGCTTCGTCGATTGTGGATTCCAATAGCGCCACGTCCGGGCCTTTTGCGTAGCTCAGCATTCCCCGAAGTATAGAGCAACTCGCCGGACTTCGCTAAACTCGCGGCATGCTCCCCATCCAGGCAATGCACGGAATTCGCGTACTTGATTTGACACGGCTTCTTCCCGGCCCGCTGGCGACGCAGTGGATGGCGCAAATGGGCGCGGAGGTGGTCAAGATCGAAGAACCGGGCAAAGGCGACTACATGCGAAGCATGAAGCCCGAAGGGCTGTTCGAGCAAGTGAACGCCGGCAAGAAGAGCGTCGTGCTCGATCTGAAATCGCCCGCGGGTCAGCAGCAATTTCACCGCCTCGCCGCGACAGCCGACGTCCTGATAGAGGGCTTCCGCCCCGGCGTGATGGACCGGCTGAATTGCGGGTGGAGCGCACTGCAGATCGTGAATCCATCGCTCATCTATGTCGCGTTGACAGGGTATGGCAGCGACGGTCCTTACCGGGACATCGCCGGCCACGACGTGAACTATCTTGCCATGGCGGGTGTCCTCGACCTGATGGGCGATGCCGGAGGAGCGCCCTCGATTCCCGGCGTACAGATCGCGGACATTGCGGGTGGGTCCATGCAAGCGCTAACGGGTACACTTGCGGCATTACTCGAGAGGCAGCGCACCGGACGAGGGCAGTTTGTCGATGTGAGCATGACGCATGGCTCCGCGAAACTGCTGCAGGTCGCGATGGCGCAACTTCGCATCGGCACGCCCCTCGTGCGCGGCGAACATGTGTTGAGCGGCCACTACGCGTGCTATCGCGTCTACCAGACCGCGGATGACCGCTATGTCGCCGTGGGTGCGCTCGAAGCGAAGTTCTGGAAGAACCTTTGCGGGATGCTCGGCTGCGCGGAATATGCGGAGCATCAATTCGCCGAGGATCCACTTCGCACGCAGATCATCGCACGCCTGCAAGCGGCCTTTCGTGAGCATAGTGCCGAGGAGTGGTGGAGTCTGATGAAGGACCGCGATGTCTCCGTCACACCCGTGCGCACGCTAGCCGAAGCTCTCGGCGACTTTGGCGAGCCCGGGCAGGGCCCCGTTCCCGCTCTCGGCGAGCACACTGCGGATTTCGTTGGGGAGTGAGCGTCGAGGCTCGCAGGACAAAGCACTGCGCCACACGCAAACGTTTCGCCGCTGCAGAGGCTCGGCGCTG
>JAEUQE010000474.1 GCA_016789785.1 Bryobacterales bacterium | reverse complement strand
TTCTCATTTGCGACCGCGAGGAGGACTTTGAGGGGGTACAGCTCCATTTACGTGAATGCGACTGCGCCTTTCTATAAATCCAGTTTATGCGAGGGGTGGGAGGAGAAGCAAGGGGTGCCGCCGGAATGCTGTCCCAGGCGAGGGGTGTTGGCAGCGGGGGCGGCTGCCCCGCTGTTTACGAAGCTTCGCGTTGTTCGAGCTTGGTCACTCGATCGGAAATGGATTCCATTTCGAGATCGATCGCGCGCAAAGCGGCAGTGTGGGTGCGGAGGCGGGCTTCGGTTGGGGATGCCCACTTATGGAACTCACTCAAGAGGGTGGTTTCCACATTGCGGAGTTGTTCGAGGATCCAGTCCTTGTCGTCTTGGGTGAGACTCAAGCGGAGGCTCCTTTCTGTGCCCAGCGGGCGGCTGCGGCTTTGTGGACGATAGACTTTTCGGCTCGGGCGCGCCCGCCAACTACCTTTCTACCTGTCCTCAGCGGTCCAGTCAAGTATTGGATTGGTGAGGTTGTGGAGAGCGGTCCAGCGGGCATCCATGCGTTTGGCGTACCGTTCGAAGGCGAGAGCTTGGTTTCGAGTCGGCGAGCAAGCGTTCGACGGCGTGGAGGATGCGGATCACAAACTGGACAACGGTCGCCGGCGGGGAGGTCGGAGGAAGCTGGGGGGAGGGGAAGGCGCAGCGCAACGGCTGCGCCTGGGTGTGAAAGCTATTCGGCGGACTTGTCGCGTTCGCGCCTCTCGATTTTTTCGAGGATGGCCTTAAGCTTCGCTTCGGTCTCCTTGCTGGCGTCGCGCAAGTCATCAATACGGTTCTGCGAGTCGTTGACGAGAATGCGGGTAGCCAGTCCAGCGGGCTTCCTGGCGTTCAGCGAACTTATGGAAGGCGGTGAGCAAGCGCGTTTCTGAGTCGGAGACCTTCTCATCAATGCGGGCTTCGATGCGCGCTTCGGAAGCGCCGATGAGCCGCGCAACGGCGGTGATGATGTGTTCCTGGGCCGTGGTCAAAGCGGCGTTGAGTTCGGCGCGGGTGACGGGGGCTGAATCGTTGTTCAAGCGGAAACTCCTTTCCGGGCCCAGCGGGCGGCGGCGGCTTTGCGGGCAATGGCGCGGCGGCGTGCTGGCGACACAGCAAGGCCAGCGTAGGGAGAGATCTCGGTCCGGCGTTCAGTTGAGAGCACGGCGGCTCCGGCCTTGCCGCCCTTGGAAGCGCCGAGGGCTCCGAGGATGCGCGCAGCTTCGGACGCTTTACTGGGGCGTCCCGGTTTGCGTTTCATGATTCCTTCCTACCATCTTATCGATCTCCGTGTGCTGCTGTGGCTGCCGCTAAGCTTGCCCGCGCTCGGCTTCCTTGAGGCTGTTCGACAGCCGGGCAACCGTGGCTCTTCTGTCGATTCCTGATAACGAATATTATGTAAACCGAAAGACGCCTCTCCCCGCAACCCGTTCACCCTCCGACCCACCACCGGGCTTAGAATGTCCATATGCCCGAAACTCAAAACTTCCAGAACCATGCCCGCCTCGTGACCGGATTCCACAAGATCCTCTTCCCCATCCTCCTGCTCACCTTCATCGGCGGTTGCGTCAACCTCTACCGCTCCCTCGGCGACCATTCCCGACTCTACAACTCCGCCCTCATCCTCGTACTCGTCGGATGCTCCATCGCTCTCTTCTTCTATTGCCGCATCTTCGCCCTCAAGGCCCAGGACCGCGCGATCAAGGCTGAGGAAAGCCTTCGACATTTCATTCTGACGGGCAAACCTCTCGACGCCAGGCTCTCCGTAAGGCAGATCATCGCCCTCCGGTTCGCCCCCGACGAGGAGTTTCCAGCGCTCGCACAACGTGCCGCTCATGAACAACTTGAGCCAACAGCCATCAAGAAGGAGATTAAGAACTGGCGCGCCGATTACTACCGGGTCTGACTCACCCTGCCGGGGACGGCCGACCCTACCGCCGCCGGTGATCCGTCTCCACCACCCGCGACCGGCTCGAATCCATCCGGCATGCCACATCGAAAGTGTCCGTCGAGTACCGCCCTCGCGCCCGCACCTCCCCAACCATCCAATCGCGCTTCCCCGACCGGTCCGACATCGCCAAGCCGCCAAAGTTCAGGTCCCGGTATCCGTCGTCGCGTAGCTTACTCGTGATCGCCTCTTGGCATAGCCGCGTCGAGTTACTCAAAGAATCACCACCGCCGAAAAATCCGCCACCCGAGTTACCACCACCGAAGAATCCGCCGGAACCGCCGCCGGAATTCCCTCCCGAATTGCCACCGGAACTGGAGTTATTCCAACCACTCCCCGGTCTCGGCCGGTTCCCGCTCAGATACCCGTCCTTCCACTCCAGATCGAAGGTGTAACCTTCCTCTCCCCCCTTGTTATCGGCAATGTACACGACCGCCGTACCCCGATTCTCGCGTGGATCCCGCCGCAACTCCTGCCGGCCACGGCCATCGATCCCTCTCCACCGGAAATCGCGCATGTCCGGCGGAAACGGCGCGTTGCAATCAAAGCGTACCCATCGCGCCGGCGCCCCTGATAACGTCCGCAGAGTCCCTTCGGTCCCCCGGACATACACCTCGGCCACGCCGTCCACAACCACCTCGATCGTACATTTGCCCGAGTCGCCCTGCCCCCTCACGTTCGCCGTGAAAGTCTGGCTTTGCGCCATCAGCGAGGCTGCACTGAACACCATCGCCGAAATCAAAATCGTAAGCTTCATCAAAGTCGTCCCCTACCTGATTAGGATAGACGGTTCGACGATGAGGCGCGGGTACGATCTGGCATCCACGCGCACCACCCAAGAGAACTACCGCGCGGACTCCGGTGCGGCGAAGTCGTAGAGCGTGGTTGCCGTTCGCACCCACACATGCCCCTCATCGATGGCCGGCGTCGCGAACACCTCTTCGCCGAAGTCGCCCGTCGACGCGATTCCCCAGTCCGACCCCGCCTCCAACACCGACACCGCGCCATTCCGGCTGATCAGGTACACCTTCCCATCACCCGCCACAGGCGACGCGTAGTATTCATCCAGTGCATGCGGCAACCGGCCCTGTTTCCGCATCGCACCCGTCGCCGGATCCAGCGTCTGCAAAATCCCCCCGTTGCGAATCAGATACAGAACATCCCGGTACAGCAGTACCGCCGGTACATCGGGCAGCGACTTCTCGTAGCGCCACACCACTTTCGGCTCATGCGACCGCCCCGTCAGCCGCACCGCCATCGCCGCGTTCGACGACGTGCGGCGCATCCGGTAATACTGCCAGTCCTTCGCGTTGAA
>JAEUQE010000473.1 GCA_016789785.1 Bryobacterales bacterium | reverse complement strand
GGGGTTTCATCGTATGCGCGCTCCTGAAAGATGTCGTCCACGAACATGCTATGCCGAACAGTCAGGAAACGCAAGCACTTCCGAGCCCAAAAAGAAAACGGTCGCGTCGTCAGCAATTCCACCCGGAGACACCCGCTCTTCACACACCCGCGAACTCGGAAGAACTTCCCGCGAGTAGGCTTACCTCCGGCGACCGGAGCAACGAGGAAGTCAGATCCTGGGAAAGCGGCTGTGCGGTGAGACGGTCCAGAATCGCGAGCGCACGGTCACGATGCTTCCCATCCGGATCCAATTGGGCTCCGTTCACACGCCCGCGAACTCAGAGGAACTTCCTGCGAGAAGGCGTACCTCCGGCGACCGGAGCAACGAGGAAGTCAGATCCTGGGAAAGCGGCTGTGCGGTGAGACGGTCCAGAATTGCCAGCGCACAGTCGCGATGATTCCCATCCGGATCCAATTGGGCTGCCAGTGCTCGCAGCCGCCACTCGGCGAGCGGGGCGTCGTGTCTCTCGATGGCCGCGAGTCCCGTGTACACCTCATTCTCGAATGCGGACTGCTGGTCGAGAATCAATGCGGCACGGGCAAGCGAGAGATGGGCGAGCGAGCGCCAGGTAGGCTCCGCCGTCGCCTCGGCCACTTCGAGCAGGCGCACCGCTTCCCGTTGCGAACGCTCCGGATCGCCTGACGCGAGATGCAACTCCGCCAGCCCTTGCTGCAACGGCATCTGCCAGATCCAATCCATCAGAATACGCTGGCGCGACTGCCATTCGGCCAGTTCATCGAAGCACTCCGATGCGTAGTCGAAATCGCCAAGTCCCGTGTTGGCCTGGCCCAACACGACCAGCGCCATCTGCTGGCTGAATTCGTGACGGACGCGGCGCGCACGGGAAAGACAGTCTTCGGCGAGATTCCTTGCCTCCTCGAACGAGTGGGCGTGAATCCGCAGCCATGCTTCCATCAGGCGGAACAGGATGGTCCAATGCTCGTGGCGGTTGCGCTGCGCAAGCCGTGTGGCTCCATCCAGGAGTTGCTCCATCTGCCCCCATCGGCCCGCGTGGAGCAGAGCCCATGCCTGGAAATACTGGCCGATGGCGTAGTCGGCGAGATTGCCCGCATCGAATGAGGCGCGAAGGCCGATTTCCGCGGTGTCCGAAGCAGCGTCATAGCCGCCGGCCAGCGACTGGAAATACGAATGCCGGCTCGCATGCAAGGCGATCAAAGCCTGATCGTTGGTTCGGACCGCCGCCCGCAGCGCGGTCTCCGAATCCCGCGCATCCATGTGGCTCCAGCCGCGGAACAGCAGATTCCAGTAGGCGGCTTGCCCGCGCACGTTGGCACGGAAGTCCGCGCAGGTTTCGGATTCGGCAAGCTTCACCGTCTCGTCTGATGCGGCAAGACACTCGGTGCGGTCGTTCCACGAGTACACGCTCGCAAGCCAGAGTTTCGCTTTCAGTTGTGCCCGCAGATTGTGCTGCCTGGCGGCGATTTTCGCGAGTTGCTCGAATTCGAGAATGGAGCGCTCCAGTTGGCCCGTCAGCCGGTAGTGCAACCCGATCTGCTCACGCGTATCAAGGTCGATCTGCGTGCGGCGGTTTTCGGGAAGCCTCTCGACGGCATTCGAAGCGCGGTGCAGCAGCGTCGACGCCTCATGATGCGCGTGGCGCCGCGCCGCGGTCTGGGCCGCCGCGCACAGGTAGTGAATCGCCTTTTCCCACTGATGGCTCTCCTGGAAATGATGCGCCATCTCGGTTGCGAAGACCGTATCGCCGTGCGTGGATTCCTCAATAGCCGTGCCCGCCGTGTGATGCAGCTTGATGCGGCGCGCCGGCGAGAGGCTGCGATAGAAGAACTGCCGGTAAATCGCATGGATGAACGCGTAGCGGGGACTGATCTCGCCGCCCGGCAACTCCGCCATATCCGCGGCCCGAAGGAAGAGCTTGCGCTTCGAAAGGCTTTCGCACAGTTCCTCCGCCGCCGCGTCATCCCGCAACTGCGGCAGGAACGCAAGCGCGAATTCCAGGCCGGCCACACTCGCGGTTTCGAGCAGATCCCGCTCCTGCGCGGTGAGATGTTCGGCCTGGTGTTCGATGACTTGCGCGAGCGTTTCGGGCACGGCGTGCCGCAGGGTCTGGAGATCTCCCCGCAAACACCAGCCGTCCTCGCAGTTCACAATGATGCCTTGCTCGTGGCAGAAATTCGATATGTTTACCAAAAATAGCGAATTTCCGCCACTGAGCCGGTAGAGCATTTCGCTGAACGCCACCGGGAATCCGTTGGGTTGAAACCGGTGGTCCACGTAAGCCTGAACCGCCTCCGGTGACAGCGGATCGATGGGAAGCTCCGAGGCCAGCTTGCGAGCCACCAGCTCCTGCTTGAGCGCTTTCAGCGGATGGTTGTTGAGAATTACTTCCACGGGGCGATAGGTGGCGACCACGAGCAGGCGGCTCTGTTCGCGGCGGTTCGCAACCCATCGAATCCAATCAAGTGTGGAAACGTCGCCCCAGTGCAGATCTTCCAGCACCAGCACGAGTGGCGATGCGGCGGCCAGCACATCGATGGCATCGCTCATTTCGCGAAGCATGCGCTCGCGCGTGGCGCCGAAGACATCGGCGCGGAGGCGGTCGGACTCTTCCGGAGTCAGCAATCCGGGCATTTGCGCGAGCCAGGTGGGCGCGTGCTGGCGAAGCACGGGCAGGATGCGAGCATCGCCCCACTGGCGAACCGCGCGCTGGAACGCGTCGAGCAGCGGATAGTAGGGCTCGCGCTCTCCGAAATGCTCCAGACACTGCCCGATGGCAAGGGGAATTCCCTCTTTCGCCCCCATTCGCAGGAGGTGCTCCACCAGGGCAGTCTTGCCGATTCCCGGTTCACCCGAAAGAAAGACGATCTGCCGCGAACCTTGTTGGACTCGCCGGAGATACTCCTCAAACCGGGCGGTCTCGAATTCCCGGCCAATGAGAACGGGCGGTGGGCTGATTTCCGGCGGGGCGACGGTCCGCGGGGGCGCCGGGTTGGAGACTGGCGCGGTGTCCACCGGGCAGATGAAGCGATAGCCGCGGCGGTGCAGCGTCTGAATGAAGCGCGGGTTCTTGTGATCCTCATTCAGCGCCCTGCGAATCTCGAGCACGCACACTTTTAGCACGGCGTCCGTCACGAAGGTGCCGGGCCATACCTTTTCGAGCAGCTCTTCCTTGGTCACCAACCGGCCCGCGTTCTCGACGAGCACACGCAGCAGGCTGAAGCTTTTCGGAGTAAGTGCGATCATCTCGGCTTCCCGCCACA
>JAEUQE010000472.1 GCA_016789785.1 Bryobacterales bacterium | reverse complement strand
AAGCCGGGATTGTGTGAATTCTTAAGCGATAGGCACTATTCCGGAACCTACTCCGTCTCGGGCAGGGGCGCATCGGGACGCGTGCCAAACAGGAACTCGCGAACCTGCTTCCAGCGGGAGCGCAAAGTGGACAGGCCCAGCATCAGGGCAATCACTACCGCCGCCATGGCCACCGTCTGCATGGTGGTGAGACTGTCCTTCCAGGCGCCCAGCCAGCGTCCGTATACCAGTTCGGTATGCGTCCAGTAGATCAGGAGCGAGGTGGTGCCCAGTTGCCGCACCCAACTCCAGCCCGTCACCATGTGTGTGGTCCAGAGGTAGGCGAACGAGGAGAGCACCAGGATCACGCCCAGTTTGATGAGGACGAGCCCCGGGCTGTTCAGCCAGAAATCCGACTTCGGATAGATCGTGTAGGGCAGATTGGAGAAATACTGCGCGCTGATGATCAGCACAATGCCGAACCAGGAGGCCCACTGCATCACCTGCTGCATTTGCTTCGATGCCAGGCGCAGGACGCTTCCGGCCGAAAGTCCGAAGGCCAGAAACGCAGCCCACGGGAAGAAGCTGAAACTCTCGAGGCTGGGCACGAAGTAGGCACGCACGAACGGATGCAGCGAGTTCGTATCGAGAAGCGAAACCAGCGGAGCCGCCGCCGCGATGGCGAGCCCGAGAATCGCGCATAGGCGCACGCGTTCAATCGTGGTGAACACCGCCATCACCGACATGACGGCGATCCCGAAGCCCATGCAATTGAGAATGTCGACGCGGAACAGGTTGCTCCAGTCGCTTTGCGGGAAGGCGAACAGCCAGAGCTGAATGCGGAACAGAATGGCGAGCACGAACAGATAGCCGGCGCGGCGCAGCGACGCAGTTACGCGGTCCCATGCCGGCAGACCCTGCCGTTCGCGGCTTTCCATGAGGAATGCCAGTGTGACACCCGTAAGAAAAAGGAAGATTGCCGGGGGAAGCCCGCCGATGAATTGCGAGAGGATGAACGTGTCCTGCTGGCGAAGGTCGTTGCGGGAAAACGAATGGAAGACATGCCCCTGGAGCATGATGATGGCGGCGAGGCCGCGGGTCCAGTCCAGGAAAGCGAAACGGTTCGATTGCGATTCGGCTCGCGGCGCCGGAGGGTTATCCGGCTGTGAGGGGAATTCCATGCTGATCTATCTAATATGGGCCTTGCGGTCGGCTCGGCCTCTCCTTGTTGAAATATCGGACGATGGCGGCTGGCGGAGCAGAGTATCAGTTGTTACGGTTTTGGAGTAAGGCATTGTCCTTATTGCTTCTGCGGATACTCCCGCTTGACGCCCTTCGGAAGGGCCAGACGAACTGCGGTGTCAGGGATTGCGGAATCCAGCTTTGCTTCCGAGTAGCTGACAAGAACGTAATCCCCCGATCCCTGATAGAACTTCTGCTGAACCGGATAGCCGCTGTCGGACGGGAACCAGATCTCTACCTTTGAGAGATGCTGCCGCGCCTCGTTGGATTTGGGGATCAACTCCAATTTTGAGGTTTTCTTTCCGGCGAGCGCTTCTTCGCCGGCGAGTTTGAGAGTGTAGCTCTTTTCGAGATCCTTGCTGGTGGAGCCGAATCCGAGGAGCAGGAACTGGTCGAGCAGGCGGCCGTGCTTGCCGAGGTCGTACTCCTGGACCGTATTGATCTTGGGGAGGAACAACTCGGCCCTTCGGCCGCGGAAGGCCCAAGTTTTGGCGTCGGGCTGCGAGAAATCCACTCGGACTTCCATCTCGCGGCCTTTTCCGAGCCGCATGGCGATCGCGCCCGATTCCTCCGTGAGATCCTTGATCACGGCTGTGTAGCTGGCCTTCTTGAGTTTGGCGGTCATGCCGCGAAAGGCGTCCGCAGCCTGGTCGATTCGGGTGACGACGTCCTTGAGGGTCTCACCGTGCGCGCCCGGCGCGAGGTACCCGATCAGACACACACAAGATATTACGGTCAGCGATCTCATTCTGTTTCGTGGGATGCCGCACCAGCCTACTCGGTTGCGTAGGCCATATACCCTTTAATCTCTTCTTCAGAATCGAAGATTGGCTCCAGGCGCGAAACCCGGTGTACTTTCCCGGTCCGGCGACGCAACAGCTCGTTTGCTTTTTCCAGCATCTGGGCGTCCTGGAGGCCCGACAGCAGGGCAGGCTCGATCCAAAACTGGGAGCCGCTGAGCATCACGACGCTGGAGGCGCGAGGCTGGTCGCGGAAGATCTCGCGGGGGGTAAGGAAGATGAACGCGAGGATCAAGCCGACCATCACGTCATACTGCCAGGAACCTCTCCGGTACTCCCAGAAGATAAACTTTCGCAAGGACATCTCCCGATTGAGATCGAACCACGCCAACCAGCTTTGATTTTACCACGCAAAAAATCTCACCAACGGCGCACCAGCCACATCGAAAGAGGTGGCGCCGGAACGATAGAAAGCTGCAGCCCTCAAATCCCAACCGACCAACCGATCTAAGGAGATTTTCCAAATGAAACGCATGACGCTAGTTGTGTCTTTGTTCGCCCTGATGGCTGCGAATTCCTTCGCCGCCGACATTGTAGATACCGCGGTGAGCGCGGGTAGCTTTAAGACGCTGGTGACCGCCGTGAAGGCAGCCGGCTTGGTGGAAACGCTGAAAGGCGCAGGCCCGTTCACCGTGTTCGCGCCCACTGATGAGGCTTTTGCGAAGTTGCCGGCTGGTACGCTGGATGCGCTGCTGAAGGACCCGGCGAAGTTGAAGGCGGTGCTGACCTACCATGTGGTTTCCGGCAAGGTAATGGCGGCCGATGTGGTGAAGCTGAAGAGCGCGAAGACCGTTCAGGGCTCGTCGGCGAAGGTGAAGGTGATGGGTAGCGACGTCATGATTGATGGCGCGAAGGTGGTGAAGACGGACATCGCGTGCGACAACGGCGTGATTCACGTGATCGACACCGTGATCCTGCCGAAGAAGTAAGCTCAGAGCGTCGAGAAGCCAAATCGCAACAAGGTGGAAACGGGCCGGAGTATCCGGCCCTTCTGCTGTTTCCAGACGCTGAATGAATGATAGGGGCCGAGTCTATTCAGACTGTGCTACCCGGGGCCACGCTGCCGCGCTTTCGTCCGCTTGATCTGAGCCTCGTGCCGCGCAATGATGTCTTTGGGACGTAGTCAACAAATGGAGCAGACCAAGAGTCCGGAGCAGCTTGCAGCGATCGCCCGGCTCTTTTCCTCAACCGTCATATCCGAGATGGCAAGACGAGGGCGGTCGGAACTGCTCGCCCGGCTGGTTCGGCAAGCCTGCCTGTTTGATGGCCCCGTCGGAACGGCGAGTATCTGTGATGCGT
>JAEUQE010000471.1 GCA_016789785.1 Bryobacterales bacterium | reverse complement strand
TTCACGCTGAATCCTATTCTCGCCCTGCTCAGTAATGAAGACCAGGAAAAGTGTCTCAGCTATATTGGCACGGAGGGGCTACCTGCTTTCGGACCTTGTCGATTTCAGCACCAACTCTCGCCGTCTGCGCTTGCTCCGTCAACTCCGCGAGTGAATAGCGCAACTCGCACAGTCTGCGTTCTCGATCACCCACGAGGGTCACGTCGTTGACTGGCACGAAAACTGAATGGACGTCACGCCTCCCTATGTTCTCATCGACACCAGTGTCGACATCCAGGACCGGAGCGCCCTGCTGCTCAAGCCAGAGCAGCGCTCTCCGCTCTTCTGCATCCACGGGTTCGATGCCGTGGAGCGCGGCGACCAGTGCGGAGAAGAAACGCGCCGGGTGGGGAGGCCATTCGGCACGCGAACGATCGTTATGCTCGGTCGCGGCGTAGCGGCCGGAGAGCAGTTCGACCTCGATTGTCAGCATCACTCGTCCTCAATAGCGGCTCCCGCGACAACCAACTCACGGCTTTTTGTAATGAGATGGGCTAGCTCCGGAGACGGGTGCAGCGTCGCGCGCGCCACGCCAGCCGGTTCCTCGAATTTCAACGCAGCAGGCAACTTCTCAACGGCTTCTTCATAAAGCAACATCGCACGATCAAGATCGAGTTCAATCCTTGTGGGCGATCCGTCGCGTCTGACAGCTTCGAGCGCAAGCGCTCCGCTCTCCTTCTGATCTTCACTCCAACGCGGAACCAGAAGACATCGTGAACGCAAATCGTAGCCGCCCTTCTCGGCCGCTAGTACAGCAACCAACCCGAGCACCGCCAGCACAGCGCGGGCTTCGGCTCCTCCGTCGGCAAACCTCAGACGTCGAAGCCCTGCCAGCGATAGCACAACCGTCTGCTCCGCATAGTCGATGGTCACACCCCCAGCGACCTCTTCGATCGCAGGCGGAACATTGCTGTGGTTTATTGCACTCGGCTTGCCCGCCTTTTCTTTTCCCCCCCCACTTCCTGGCATTGTCCTCAGCCAGAGGTTTCTCGGGGTCAATCGGCTTAGCGTCCTGCCAGAAAGGGGTCCACCGCGATCCAGAAGAGGTAGGACTAGCCGAAACATAGATCCTGGCCGAATCCGTGACGATGCAAGCGGGGTCAATCCGGCTTGCCGTCTTCACACCCTTGGTCGCGCCAATGCCCACGATCTCAGAAGTCAGCAACCTGGCAAACTTCGCGCCCAACCCACCCTTCGGCCCGGTGCTGTCCCAAAGGCCAAAGATGAGACCGGTAGGACACATCTTGAACAATGGACCCGCGTTATGAGGGCTAGCGTCGGTGAATGACTTTCCCATGGCTGACATCCGAAACAAGGAACTGCGTCCATTCTCGATCACTACACTGTCTCGCAACAGTGCATCAGCGATACGATGTGGGGCCGAGAGCGACGTGACCTTTCCCACCTCCGGCGCAGCCTCGGAGAGATCAACCTCGATTACAGGCAACGCGAGTTTCTTTTCGACCCATAAGGCTTGCAGAGCCCCTTCCATCCGGTTGGCCTGACTCTGTACCGAATCGAGAAGCACGCAGAGCACGTTCTCTCCATTTCTGCGCCGGGTCTCAAATGCATACTTGGCACCCGGGCGTCTCTCGCGTTTCTCGTTGTCCCCCAGCGAATGCGTTGGAGGAAACACTTTGTCGCCAGGTCCACCCGCTGGTTCAAGCGTGGCGCGTCCCCGAATGGCGACGGCTTCTCCCTCCACCAATCGACTTAGCTCGTCGAGATTCATTCTGCCTGACTCCTTTATTTGATTGTCCTCTCAGAACCCGCTCCCTAACGCCGATTCCTCCCGCAAGCGCCACCCCACCGCGCGCAACGGCAACTTGCTCCTGTGAACCTCTTGAAGCGACGACTTGCCAGTTCATCCAGAATCGAGTTGGTCCGGAAATCCGGTCTCGCATTCGAAGGTCGATGCTCGATTTCGATAATAGCCCAGTAGGATGCATGACGGCTACCGGATTATTCTGACGAGTGATCAGGAGAAATCCGAGGTTCCTGACCCGACAGATCAATCAGTCCTCCTGCTGTGCGCAAGCCTGTATGAAATCTACTGGAAAATCCGCCAGCTTGGAATTAAGATTGGGACAGAGTCTCAAACTCGTGTATGTCGCCCATGGACTTTCTGAGTAGAAGGTGACAACCATCGAAACCAATCCAAAGCGCAAGGCCGTATGCTGCACACTTTCCCCAGCAATCGCCGCACAAAGGAGTAACTCCCATGCGTATCTCGTATCTCGTCTGTTACGACATCTGCGATGACAAACGCCTCCGCCGCGTCTTCAAAACCATGCGCAGCTATGGCGACCACCTCCAATTCTCCGTCTTCGAATGCCAATTCACCCCCTCCGACCTCGCCCGCTGCCGCGCCGAACTCTCCGCCATCATCCATCACTCCGAAGATCAGATCCTCTTCGTCAACCTCGGCCCCGCCGAAGGCCGCGGCGATCGCGTCATCACCGCGCTCGGAAAACCCTACACCAACGTCGATGCCCCCTGCATCGTCGTCTAACCCATCCCATCGAAAGGAACGCCGCCAATGACCACCTCCCCTTTCCCGATCCTTCCCGAAGCCCCGGAAACCAAGACCACTCGCGCCCTTCCCGACTACCTCCCCGCGCGCATGGTCAATGAATTCACTTACTGCCCCCGGCTCTTCTTCTTCGAGTGGGTGGAAGGTCTCTTCGCCGAATCCACCGACGTCGTCGAAGGGCGATTCCTCCACCGCCGCACCGAAACCGCCAAACCCGACGCGCTCCCCACTCCCGATGACCTCGACTCCGAAGAGCGCATTCATTCCCGTTCCATCACACTCTCCAGTCCTACCCTCCGCGTCATCGCGAAAATGGACCTCATCGAGTCGGATGGCCCATCCGGACAACTCATCCCCGTCGACTACAAACATGGAAAGCCCCGCGAAACCGAGGCTGGTCTCGAACTCTGGCCCGCCGACCGCACCCAACTGGGCCTCCAAATCCTCATCCTCCAGGAAAACGGCTATCCTTGCACCGAAGCGATCGCCTACTACGCAAAAACACGCCAGCGCGTCCGTCTCATCCTCGACGACACACTGCGCACCGAACTCAACGCAACCGTCACCGCCGCGTGGGAGACCGCCCGCTCCACCCAAATCCCACCACCCCTCGAAGACTCCCCCAAGTGCCCGGGTTGTTCCCTCGTGGGTATCTGCCTCCCCGATGAAACCGCCTCTCCTGTTAGCGCCGGTTTAAAACGGAGCCATTCTTGCCGGGATTTCGGAGCCAGTGGCTCTATTTTCCAAGCGCAGGCGC
>JAEUQE010000470.1 GCA_016789785.1 Bryobacterales bacterium | reverse complement strand
TTCGAGTATCTTCGCGCCATTCGCTACGAGTTGAACATGCTGGAAACGATGGATCAGATCCAGGTCTGCAGTCTCGAGAACAAGCAATACCTTGCTTCGTTCTCGCCCGACATTGAGGACCGCATCGACGAAACACTCCGTGCCGGCATCGACACGGCACGCTACGACTTCTCGACCGACGTGCGCGACCCGCACACGATGCTCTTCCTTGGCAGCTTCCGGCACGTGCCCAATCAGGAAGCTCTCGACTGGTTCACGAAGCTCGTTCTACCTCGCGTCGTCGAACGCTGCTCCGATGCCAGGCTCGTCATCATCGGCTCCGATCCGCCGCCTCGCCACTCTTTGCCGGCTCAGGACCGCAACATCGAAATCCTCGGCTTCGTTGAAGATCTCCACGAAGCGTTCGCCCGCTACTCCGTCTTTGTTTGCCCGATCCTCAGCGGTTCCGGTGTCCGCGTGAAGCTGCTGGAAGCCTTCTGCAGCGGCATTCCGATTGTCTCCACGCGGATCGGCGCGGAAGGCCTCACCGAACACGACGGCGACATCTGTTTCCTTGCCGACAACCCCGCGGAGTTCGCCGATCGCATCGTACAGTTGTTTGAGAATCCGGACCTCGCAGGCGAGATGGTGCGCAAAGCTCGAGAATACGTGACCACCAATCGAGACATTACCCGGATGACGGAGCGTTTGGCCGATTCCTACCGTCAGGGTCTCGACAAGAAGCGTTTCGCCTTCGCCCTTCCTGAGCATTCCGAGTAGATCCGGCGGCTCAGGACCGAGGCCTTTTCCGGTCCAGCAACACCGCCTGGCTGTTCACCGCCTTCTCGCCTTTCTCCCGCGTGGCGCGCACGTACGTTCCATCCGCCTGCATCACACGTGCCTTCACGTTGTCGGCCAGGTACACGGCCAGTATCCGCTCTTTGATGAGCCGAATGTGCGCCGGTTTCTCAATCGGAAACAGGACCTCAACCCGCCGGTTGATATTCCGCGGCATCATGTCCGCGGAACCGAGATAGATTTCTTCTTCGCCGCCGTTCTCGAAGTAAAAGATGCGGGTGTGCTCCAGAAAACGCCCCACCACGCTCCGCACATGAATTCTCTCGCTGATTCCGGGCACTCCGGGCCGGAGCGAACAAATCCCGCGCGCGATGAGATCCACTTGCACTCCCGCCTGCGATGCTTCGTACAGCAGACGGATAATGCGCGCGTCCGCGAGCGCGTTGATCTTGAAGATCACCCGTGCCGGCTTGCCTTTTCGCGCATGCTCAATCTCGCGCAGGATCAGACCTTCCAGCCTGCTCCGCAGATTGATGGGCGCCACCAGGAGCTTCCGGTAATCCGCCTTTGCCGAGTAGCCCGTCAAGTAGTTGAACAAGTCCGAAGCATCGGCTCCGATCTCCTCATCACAAGTGAACAGTCCAAGGTCTGTATAGAGATGCGCAGTGATCGCGTTGTAGTTCCCCGTCGACATGTGAATATACCGGCGGATGACATCACCCTCGCGCCGCACCACCAACGCGACCTTTCCGTGGATTTTCAATCCCACCAGACCATACACCACATGGACGCCCTCTTTTTCCAAAGCTCGCGCCCATTCGATGTTGCTTTCCTCATCGAACCGGGCCTTTAGCTCCACCAGGACGGCCACCTGCTTGCCGTACTCCATCGCTTCCAGCAGCGCCTTCACCACGGGCGAATTCTTCCCCACCCGGTACAGGGTCATCTTGATCGCCAGTACATTCGGATCCCGTGCCGCTGTGCGAAGGAAATCCACAACCGGCTGAAAAGAGTCAAAGGGATGGTGCAGCAGGATATCGCCCTTCTTCATCAGCGAGTAGACATCCTCCTCCTCGCTATGCCCATGCAGCGCCGCGGGCACAAACGGCGGTTCCTTCAAATCCGGCCGGTCCAACCCCGCAAGGTGGCGCAACCTTACCAGCGCCAGCGGCCCGTCCACTTGATACACATCGGAATCATCCAGGTTCAGGTTCTCGCGAAGAATATCCAGGATGCTCGCTGGCATACCCCGGCTCACTTTCAACCGCACCACCGCACCGAACCTGCGTTGTCTCACTCCCTCTTCCACGCTCTCCAACAGATCCGCCGCTTCGATTTCCTGGATCGATGTATCCGCGTCCCGAGTCACGTGAAACGGATGCGATTCCAGCACTTCCATGCCGGGAAACAACGTCTCCAGATTCGCCTGAATCACCTGCTCAAGCCACACGAAGCTGAGTGGCTTTCCATTCGCGCGTGTGCTCTTCTGGAGAGGCAGCAACTGCGGCAGGCTGTCGGGAACCTTCAAACGCGCAAACTGCTCCTGCCCTCCCTTGTCATGAATGAGTACTGAGAGATTCAGGCTCAGGTTCGAGATGTGCGGCCACGGCCGGCCTGGGTCGTGCGCCAGGGGCGTCAGTACGGGGTAGATCGTTTCCGTGAAGTACCGCGTGGCGTACTCTCTCTGCGCCGCGGAAAGATCCTCGTATTCCAGCACTCGAATCCCATGCTTATCCAACGCTCGCACCAGCGCCCTGCGGCATGCGTGCGCGTCCTCCATCAGACGCAACACGCGGTTCCGAATCGCATCCAGTTGTTGGGCGGGTGTCAGCCCGTCGGGACCAGTCTCAAAGATGCCTGCGTCGAGCTGATTCTTCAGCCCAGCCACGCGAACCATGAAAAACTCATCCAGGTTCGACCCAAGGATTGAGAGGAATTTTACCCTCTCCAGCAGCGGATTCGATTCATCCTGCGCTTCTTCCAGAACTCGCTGCTGGAATTCCAGCAGACTCAGTTCCCGGTTCACATACAACCGGGGATGATCGAGTGGCAGAGGGTGTTCCGCGGTAGTTCTCTTCGGCGTTTGCTTCTTCGACGCCTTTGTTTTGGAGGCCATACAATACTGCGTGCGTTAGTATACCGACGTCCGGTACCACCACGCTGCGCAAATCGTGCGCAGCGGCACACTATCGACTAGCATAGCGCCGCGCCTATTCCTCCATCCCAAGTTCCACCGTTTCCTTCTGAGTCCCAAGCACGATCGTCGTGTTGGTCTTACCCGCGCCAGCCTTCCCCTTCAGCTCTTCCGTCAACAGACGCTCCAATTCACGCGTGCCGGCGCATTTCACCTTCAGCAGAAAATCGTACTCGCCGGCGATGTGATGACATTCGAGCACCGCTGTCATTTGCTGAATCCGCTTGAGGAATTTCTCGCGTTGCGTGTGCTGATCGAGCGACACCGCAATAAACGCTGTCAGCCCCAACCCCACTTTCCCGGCGTCCACCAAAGCGGCGTACCCCCGAATCACACCACTCTCTTCGAGCTTCTTCACGCGATCGGTTGCCGATGGCGCCGA
>JAEUQE010000046.1 GCA_016789785.1 Bryobacterales bacterium | reverse complement strand
ATCAGCGAGACCAAGCCGCAGACCAATCGCGAACGGCTTGCCATGCACGCAGCCGATCCAAGCTGCGCGGGATGCCACAAGCTGATCGACCCGATCGGCTTGGGTTTTGAGAAATTCGATGCGATCGGTGCGCGCCGTGAGAAAGCGAAGCTGGTGTTCTATCCGTTGGATCGCAAGAGCAAGGAGCCGCCACGGACGGTGGAACTGGATCTCGACACCACGGGCGCCGTGGCCGGCATTCCCGATTCGAACTTCACTTCGCCGCGGGAATTGGGCGCCGTGCTCGCACGATCGCCACAATGCCAGGAGTGCGTGGTGAAGCAATACTTCCGCTACGCGTCGGGCCGCATGGAAACCGCCGCGGACCGTCCCATGATCCACAGGATCTACGAAGAGTTTCGTAATTCGAAGTTCCGGTTTCAGGACATGATGGTCGCGTTGCTGTCGGCGCGTGAGTTCCCTGCCGCGCGAAGGAGTGAGCATGCTTCGGGCGAGTAGCTTTCTCCTGTTGCTCTCTGCCTCCGCAATGGCCGGTGATCGCGATGTTGCCGAGTGGATCATCCGCCAGGGCGGCATGGTGATGGTGGATGGCGGCGAGCCCATCACCTCGCTTGCGGCTCTGCCCCAGGCCGATTTCCGCGTGACGGGTGTCGATCTCTACGGCACGCCCACGACACCTCGCGATCTGCAACGTCTCTCCAGTCTCACCGAGCTGCGCGAGCTGTATGTCAGTTCCAAAACATACAGCCCGTCGAGCGATACCAAGGGTGAGTATGCCGATGAATCGTTCGACTATCTGGGCAAGTTTCCGAAACTCGAACGGTTTCACGTGAGCCTCCACTTTCTCCCGCACATCGACATCTCCGATGCCGGCTGGGCTCGAATGACCGGCCACACACAACTTCAGGATCTGCGCCTTGCCTTGACGCGCATCACAAAGCCCGAACTGCTGGCGCCGTTTGTGAATCTGCAATCGCTCGATCTCTCGCAGGCTTACGTCACCGACGAGACGATGAAGGGCCTCGCCGGGATGACGAAGTTGCGCCGTTTGAACCTCGCCGGCACGCTTGTGACCGAAGCGGGGCTGGAGCACATCCGCAATCTCACAAAGATGGAGGATCTCGATCTCACGGGCGTGCGCATGAGCGATCGCGGTCTCGAACATCTGCGCAACATGTCCGCGTTGCGAAAGCTCAGTTTGCAGGGCGCGGATGTCACCGATGCGGGCGTTCCAGTCCTTCTTGCGCTGCCGAATCTCGAGGAGTTGAATCTCTATCGGACGAAGATCAGCAACGCGGGCCTCAACTCGCTGCGGCGTCTGTCCCGCCTGAATGTCGTGGACCTGCGCTACAGTCTCGTCACGCGATCCGGAGTTACCGGTTTTCAAACTGCCTTGCCCGGATGCCGCATCCATTTCGCCGACTCGACACCGCCGCCCACCGGAAAGAAAGGCGCGGATCGTCCATCGAACACCAGCGCGACCGCGATTGCCGCATGGATTCGCGGGATCGGCGGCAAGGTGGAACTTCAAGGAACGCAGATCATCGAAGTGTCGCTCGCATCCACGGCCATCAGCGATGAACAAATGCGCCATCTCGCCGGCCTCTCACGCCTGAAGCGTTTGACTCTGGAGGCAACGGAAGTCAGCGACGTCGGGCTGGAGGCAGTGGCCAGACTGACGGAACTCGAAGACCTCAACCTGAGCGCGACTGCCGTCTCCGATCGGGGACTCGCACATCTCGGCGCGCTCAAGCGGCTCAGGCGCCTCCGCCTGGGTCACACACGCGTGGAAGGCGATGGATTGAAGCACCTGGAAACGCTGCCACTATTGTCCGATCTCGATCTACAGGACACTCCTGTCAACAACAGCGCCACCGCGACGCTCGCGAAGTTGTCCTCGCTTGAGCGATTGGTGCTGGCCGACACGGAAGTTGCCGACGATGGCGTCGCGCATCTGGCAGCACTGAAGAACCTTCGCATCCTGGACTTGAAAGGCTCCGATCTCGGCGACAAAGGGCTCGCGAAGCTTGCGGAGATGCCATGGTTGCGTGAGTTGCGCCTCGACTACGGGCGCTTCACGGACAAGGCGCTCCCGCAATTGAAAGCGCTGAGTTCGCTGGAGCGGCTTGAGTTGATCAACACACGGGCCACAGACGCCGGCCTCGGCTTCCTTGTGGAACTTCGCAATCTCAAGTCCCTCCGGCTCGATTACACCAAGGCCTCCGACAAGACGCTGGAACTGCTGCGCGGTCTGCCGCAACTGCACGAATTGAGCCTGGATCACACCGACGTCACGGATCGAGGTGTGCCGCTGCTGCAATCACTCACCACGCTGACGGCGCTGAATCTTTATCACACGCAGATCACCGCGGATGGATACGGAAAGCTTCGGGAGTCGCTACCCCAATGCCGCATCGTTTGGGATTTGGGATCCGCGGGAAGGCGTGGCATATGAGGCTCATGTTCGCTTGTGTGTGGACCGCCATGTGCTGCGCGGCTTCCGGCACCGATTGGATCACGGCGCTCGGCGGCCGCGTGGAGCGCGATGATGCGGGGCGCATCGTGGCCGTGAACCTCCGCGCCAGTTGGGTATCCGATGGCGATCTGCTGGCACTGGCAAAGATGCCGGGCCTGCTGCGGCTCGATCTTTCGCGCACGCGGATTTCCGACAAAGGCCTCACCTATCTCAAGCAGGCTGCGTCGTTGCGGGAAGTGAATCTCGCATACGCCGAGCGCATTGGTGATCCCGCGCATGCCGTCCTCACGGAGTGGAAGAATCTCACGCGATTGAGCCTGCGCGGCACTGTGGTGGCCGACGAAACCGCTGCCGCTGCAGCGCGCTTGCCCGCACTGGAATCTCTGGATCTCGCCGACAGCATCGTCGGTGATCCCGGCATTGAAGCGCTCGCGATGGCGCCGAAGCTGCGCCATCTTCAGATCGGCAATGTGCGCATGTCCGAGGTTGGCTATCAGTCGCTGCGCCAGTTCACAAGCTTGCGCGAACTCGATTTGAGCGGTGGACGCCATCGCGGCAACAACTCGCTCAGCGACAAATCGATTCAGGCCATCGCGTCGCTCCAGCAACTGCGAGTGCTGAAACTCGGCCACATTCGTGTGTCTGAGAAGGGCTTTCAAGCTCTGAGCAAGCTCTCCAACCTCGAAGAACTCGGGCTCGAATACAGTCCCGATGTCAACGATGCGTTGCTGCCTCTACTTGCGCAGTGGAAGAGTCTGCGCCGCCTCGACCTCACAGGCACCAAGGCTACCGAATCCGCAGTGGCTCATCTTCGCGGCAAGCGGCCGGATTGCACCGTTCTGTGGATCGCCACCGTATCAACGAAGTGAGGCTTGCTACGCTTTCACTCCGCTCAGCTTGCGCGTGACGCCGGCAATCGAGCCCATGCCGAGACCCAACACCTCATCCGTCAGCGCGAGATAGAGTTCTCCCACGGTGCCTGTCATCTTGCTGTGGGCGCCTGTTTTGAGCCCGCCCGCATGCCCCGCAAGAATGATCGGGCAGTTCGTGTTCTTGTGCGGATTCGCTTCCGCATGCTCATGAACAAACAGAAGCAGCGTGTTGTCCAGCACGTTGCCGGCGCCTTCCGGAACTGACTTGAGTTTCGCCACCAGATAGGCGAACTCTTCCACATGCCAGCGGCAGATGTCGCGCAAAATGCGTTGACCCGCCGCACCGTCGGCCCCTGGCGCAAGTCCATCGCGATGCGTATAGTCGTGGTGCCGCGCCGCCGTGTACCCGAGCCACGGGAATCGCGCAATGCCCTGGCACTTCGTCAACATATACGACGCCACCCGCGTCTGCCTCGTCACGAACGCATAGGCGAGCAGATCACTTTGGATCTTCGCAACGCGCGGCCAATCCCGCATGTCCCCTTCGAAATCAGGTGGCGACATCCGCAGTTGATAACTCTCCGGGAGATCGGAAATCGCGCGTTCCAGATCGCGCACGCCAGTGAGATGCTCCTCCACGCGCATCGAATCTTCGCGCGGCAGCTTCTTCTTCAGCGTGTTCGCATCTTCACGCACCGTGTCGAGAATGCTTCGCTTGCGCTCCACCCAACCGGACTCATGCACGCCAAACAATCGTTCAAACAGCTTGTGCGGGATCTCTTCGCAGGGCAGCGGACGGTCCACCGTCGCCCATGTCATGTTGCGCTGCATCGACGATCCGAACGACTCCTGCGTCACGCCGATCTGCAACGACCGGAATCGCGATTCATTGCCGATCTTGCCCGCGATCATGTAGTCGAGCGACGGTCCGCCCGCGCCGCGGCCCGTGAATGGCATGCACGTGAGAATGCCGCTGGTGGAATCCGGATGGGTGCCGCCGCGGCCCGCCGCATTGTCGAGTCCCGTAATCACGTGGACGTCGTTGCGCAACCGTGCAAGCGGGCTCAAACAGGGCGTGAGCTTGTAGTCCGTCCCAGTCTCGCTGGGTATCCAGTAACGCTCCGGAATGCCGTTGCCGTTGTACCAGAAGACGAAGCGCGTCTCCGGCGTCTTCTCCTGTTTCGCCGGCGCCGGACCTGCCGCATAAGCCGTGCCGTTCGCATTGAACATCGATACAAGCGGGGGCAGACCGATGACAATCGGGGCACTCGTCATAGTCCAGCCCTTCAGAAACGCGCGGCGCGAGAGACGCATCCTCTTCGTGATCACGGCAGCCATTTCACAATGATACTGTGGCCGTGAAGCGAATCAAGCGCCCCGTCCAGAGCGCTGGCTGCGGCTAATTGCTCGTCACCAGTTTCCCGTTCTCGTCAATGTGCGGATAGGGCCCGCCGCGGCGGAAGCGGTCCAGGATGTAATCGTCGTACTGCGGCGTCGGCTCGAAGTAGCCGCCCTTGCGAATGTGCTCCTTGATGACCTTCTCGTTGAGTTCGATTCCGAGACCCGGTGTATCCGGTACTGTGATGTATCCGCGCTCGACAATCGGCTTGGAAACGCCCGTCACCAGATCGCCCCACCACGGGATATCCACCGCGTGATTCTCCATCGCCAGCATGTCCTTCAACGTTGCGGCCATGTGCACCGTTGCCAGACAGCCGACCGGCGAACCCGCGAAGTGCAGCGCGGTGTGAACCCCATGCATCGACGCATAATCCGCAATCCGTTTCGTCTCGCGAATCGCGCCCGATGTCAGCGGATCGGGATGGACGATGTCGATGGCCCGGTTGTCGATGAAGGGCTTGAAGCCTTCTTCCAAACCGAACAAGCTCTCGCCCGTTGCGACCGGAACGGTGGTGGCATCACACAACTCGCGATACGCCTGCCAGTTCTTCGGCGAATCGCCTCCTGGCCCGAGATGGCCTACTTGAATCGGGTCCTCGATCCATGCAAGATCGTAAGGCTCAAACGCGCGCGCATAGCGAATGCTGTCGTTCAACGTGAGCGGCCCATAGTGATCCGTGGCCAGCGGCACATCCCATCCGATCTGATCGCGCACCGCTTGGATGTACTCGCAAAGATACTGCAGTCCCTTTGTTGTCGCCGTATTGGAGCTATTCACCGCACCGGGGCGATCGGCCACCAGACTCGTGCCGAGATCCATCTTGAAGTACGTGAATCCTTGTTCCTTGCGCTTGCGAAGCCGCTCCGCGAAGACCTTCGGATCCTTGGTTTGATCGGTGTCGCAATAGATGCGGATCTTGTCGCGGTACTTCGATCCGATCAAGCGCCATGCGGGAACGTTGTACACCTTGCCGGCGATGTCGTGCAGCGCCATATCGATCGCGCTGTATCCGCCGCCCATGCGCTGATGATTCGAGAAGTTGCGAACGCTGTCGAGAATCGGCTCAATCTGCAATGGATTGCGTCCCTTCAGATGCGGCTTCAACACCAGCGCCGTGCCTTCACGGCCGGCGTCGCGCACTTCGCCCAAACCATAAACGCCCTGATTTGTATCAATGCGAATGATGGGGTAGTCGTAATTCGATGCGATGAGAACCGATCGCATGTCGGTAATGCGAAGCTGGCTTGGGGCCGAGTTCTTATTGAGTGTTTGTGCACACGCGCGCTTTTCGGACATCTGAAACATCCCTGGAAGCGCGAGCGTGGCGAGTAGCTGCCTGCGAGTAGTGCGTGTCATCGGGTAGGAACCCTCCTGATTAAGGACGTCGAGAAGGTGGGAATGGAAAGGTGGAGCGCACGGCAAGCACCAGATCATGATCGCCGCCGGGCCTCGCACCACTGTAAAATCCAACTGTCGTATTCAAGCGGAAAAACCATGCGTCGCCTTCGCGCGTTGGATGGCGGCCTTCATTTCCGTCCATGCCCCCGCCGGCCACCATTTCGCCGCTGCCTTTCAGCACGTAGTAGATCTCTTCTTCCATCTCGTGGTGGTGCGGGATGTTCGTGCCGCCGGGCGCGAAGTCCATCACAAACAGGCTGACCATCGTGCTCGCCGCGGCAAGCTTGTCGCGCTTGCTCTCCGTGGTCCCCACCAGCAGTTTGAACTGCGTGGTGGGTCCGTGCCCCGCCAGCACTTGCAGCGGCACATCCGCGGCGTTGGCGATCATCAACTGACGTGCGTAAGGCACCGTGGCGTTCTTCGGAATCCGGAATCCCATCACCAGCAAACGCAACGGAGACGAAGTGCGATTGATCACCCCATGCTTGCTTCCGGGCGGCAGATATAGAAAGTCATGCGGCTTCACGGCAACCGTCCTGTCATCGCAGATCACTTCGCCGTTGCCGTTCAAGATGAAATAGAGTTGCTCCTCCGCCGCGTACTCCACCATGGCGGACTTTCCATTCGCATTCACCGTCAGTTCGCCATAACGTGCGACGCTCTTCAAGTGGCGCGCTTGCGAGTCGCCGGCGCCAAAGACGGGACGGTAAGACGCACCTGTGGCGCCGTTGGTGAGATCGTCAGGCTGTGGCGTGATGTCCGCGACACTGCGCTTGAGGAAGGTGGGATCCGCAGCCGAAGCGATCAAAGCTGCGCTGATCAGCGCCACCGCGGCAAGTCGAAAGAACATGGAACGCAAGAGATGCCTCCCTGCCGTCCCCTATTCTATTGCGTAACGAAGGGCGGTGGTGAACGGAGTCACCAATCATGCAAACATGCCACTATGCGCGTCGCCATCGTCTCCGATATCCACGGCAATCGAACCGCGTTCGAGGCTGTGCTGCGGGATCTGCGCGACACCGCTCCCGACCTTGTACTGCACGGTGGCGACCTCGCCGATAGCGGCTCAAGTCCAGCCGGAGTCATCAGCCACATTCGCGATCTCGGCTGGCCCGGCGTTCGCGGCAACACCGATGAGATGCTCGCAACCCCTCAGCGCTTCGAGACCTTCGCACGCGCATCGCCGCACCTGGAGCCGCTTTGGAGTGCTCTTCGAGACATCGCCGGCTGGTCGCGTGACGCGCTGGGTGACGAGAATCTGAAGTGGCTTCGCGGACTGCCCGAAACGCAGATGCATGCGGGTGTCGCGGTGCTGCATGCGAGCCCAGCCAGCCTGTGGCGTGCGCCCTCTCAGCAGGCAAGCGAGGAAGATCTCGCTTCGACCTTCGCCGCACTCGCGCCCACCGTGATCTACGGTCATGTGCATCACCCGTTTGTGCGTAGCGTCTCGTGGAACGGGGAGATGCGGGTCATCGCGAACAGCGGCAGCGCCGGCCTGCCCTACGACGGTGATCCTCGCGCAAGCTATCTGCTGGTCGACGGTCCGAAAACCGCCGTGCGCCGCGTGCAGTACGACATCGAGCGTGAGTGCGCCGCGCTCGTGAGCAGTGGGATGCCGCACGCGGGTTGGATTGCAGCCATGATCAGGAGCGCTGCGGCAAGCATGCCGTAACGATGTCATCATGCGATCTGCCATGTTGTGGGTCCGCGGACTGCTGTTCACATTGCTGATCCCTTGTACTGTCGGCGCAGTGCTACCGGCTTTGATCCGGGGCAGCGCACAACGTGCCGGAGGACTCTGCGAAACAGGATGGTTGCCTGTCGCGATGGGCGCGTCCATCTACCTTCTCTGTCTGCTCCGGTTCCTTGCCGCGGGCGGCACACCCGCGATCTTCGTCACACGGGCAGTACGTTCGGTGATCGGCGAAGAGCCTCCAGGCCTGGTATCCAGCGGCATGTATCGCTACTCCCGCAACCCGATGTACGTTGGCGTACTGATGACCATCTTCGGCCAGGCTCTGTTATTCGCATCGTGGCCGGTCACGATCTACGGCTTGGGAGTGTTCCTGTTCTTTCGTTGGACCGTGGTCCACATTGAAGAACCGCATCTGCGTGCCACGCGCGGCGCGGAGTATCGCGAATACTGCCAGCGCGTGCCGAGATGGATCGGCCGAACAAAGTCAGACAAGGCACAAACTTGAGCTAACATGTCGAGGTGTTGCGCCGACTCCCACGCTTTCGATACGCCGTGCTCCTGCTGGCGCCGGTTCTCGCCGCCTCCGGATGGATCGCCGCCCAAAGTGACTCCGATGCCGCCACGCGCAGCGTGCTGTTCCTTCCGGTTGCGCAGCGCGATGTCCTGTTTCGCGAGATGGAGAAGCACAACGCACACGCCGTGATTCGCGCTGGAGGCAAGGTTCACCAACTCCCGCAAGGTGCACCGATCCATGTGTCCGTGAACATGCCGGAGTACTTCCTGGCGCAGCGCGTTGCGGGCATGATGGTTCTTCACAAGGGCAAGATCCGCCTGGAGCACTACGCGCTCGGTTTCGATGCGAAGAGCCGCTGGACCAGTTTCTCCGTAGCGAAGTCGTTTACCTCGACACTCACGGGAGCCGCCGTGCGCGATGGCTACATTAAAAGCCTGGACGACAAGGTCACCACCTACATTCCGGATTTGAAGAACTCCGCTTATGACGGGGTGACGGTGCGCCAACTGCTCACCATGACGTCCGGCGTGAAGTGGAATGAGGACTACGGCGATCCGAAGTCCGATGTGGCACGGTTCTTGTTGACGAAGCCTGATCCCGGAGTGAACGTCACCGTTTCGTATCTGCGCAGACTGCCAAGAGCGAACCCGCCAGGCTCGAAGTGGCTCTACAGCACAGCAGAAACGAATCTCATCGGGATCCTCGTCAGCAAGGCGACCGGAAGGAAGCTCGGCGAGTATCTTTCGGAGAAAATCTGGAAGCCCTATGGGATGGAACAGGACGCCGTCTGGTTGCTGGATTCCACAGGCGACGAGATCAGCGGCTGCTGCATCTCCGCGACGTTGCGCGACTACGCACGGTTCGGGCAGTTCGTACTCGATGGAGGCAAAGTGCGCGGCAGGTCGATTCTTCCGAAAGATTGGCTCGCGCAGGCGGCCACCAAACAGGCCGATATGGGTGCGCCGGGCCGCGGCTACGGCTATCAATGGTGGACCAATGATGACGGTAGTTTCCAGGGACAAGGGATCTTCGGGCAGAGCCTGTTTCTCGATCCCAAGCGTGGACTCGTAGTTGCGACTGTGGGCAATTGGCCAACCGCCGTGGATCGCACCGTAAGGCAACCCGCCCGCGCAGCCTTCTTCAAAGAGGTGCAGGCGGCCATTGATGCACAGAGCGGGCGCCACTTGCGCTAGAGCCATGGCCGCGATTGAGTGGGCGGCTCACCGATGGCGAACCTGCCGTCCTGTGCGCGGCGCATGATCTCAAAACTCTGCCTTGGCGATCTTGGCGAGCAAGAAAGCGAATGCCCGAACTCAATGTGCCTCGCCACCCAACGGGAGAACCAAAACCGAAGCCCGCTACTGGCTGTGCTCACCAACCGTAAATCCGCTTGTCGCGTTGCCATGCACCGGGGAACCGTGGCGAGTGGGCTGCAATCTCCATTCCCTGCGGCAGGGCCGCCTGACTTGTCGCTACGCTCGCGCGCGAGCGCACAGAGACGATGCGCGATAATAGGAAGTTTCCATGGTTGCTGAACTCCTCTGCTTTGAGCCCACGTGCCGCGCTCGCTATCCCATCTCCGAGGTTCTCTATAACTGCCCGAAGTGCGGAGGCCTGCTGGAAGCAACTTACAGCGGCGATTGGCCCGCACCCGATCAGTTGAAGCGAACCTGGCGCGAGCGGCGCATGCAGAACACGCCTCTCGAACAAAGCGGTGTGTGGCGTTACCGCGAGTTGTATCCCTTCGTCGATGACGAACGCCACGTCGTCACTCTGCGCGAAGGCAACACTCCCGTGCTCGACGCTCCCGTTGCCGCGCGCTACGCGGGCATGAAGAAACTCGCGTTCAAGCATCAGGGCTTCAATCCCACCGGCTCCTTCAAGGACAACGGCATGACCTGCGGCGCCACGCAGGCTGTCCGGCTCGGAATGAAGCGCGTGGCCTGCGTCTCCACCGGCAACACCTCGGCATCCATGGCGGCCTATGCAAGCGCGGCGGGGCTGCAGCCAATCATCTTCATCCCGCATGGCAACATCTCCTACGGCAAGCTGGCGCAGGCTCTCGAGTATGGCGCGCGCACGCTGCAGGTGGAGGCGAACTTCGATCAGATCCTCGCGCTCGTACGCGTGCTTGCGGAACGGCTCGGGATCTATCTGCTGAACTCAATCAATCCGTTTCGCATCGAAGGGCAGAAGTCGATCATGATCGAGCTGATGGATCAGCGCGATTGGCGTGTGCCCGATTGGGTAGTGCTGCCCGGCGGCAATCTCGGCAACACTTCGGCGTTTGGCAAGGCCTTGCGAGAGATGAAGGCTCTCGGTCTGATTGACCGGCTGCCGAAACTGGCTGTGATTCAAGCAGAGCATTCGGCGCCGTTCTACGACTTGATGAAGCAGCCGGCAGGGTCCGCGCTGCAGGCGATCGAGCATCCCGAAACGCTGGCCACTGCGATCAAGATTGGGGATCCGGTGAGTTGGCCGAAGGCGCTGCTCGAAGTCACCACGTCAGGCGGCGTGGTCGACATGGCCACGGAACAGGAGATCGCCGATGCGAAGGCGCAGATCGGGCTGTGCGGCATTGGCTGCGAACCCGCTTCAGCAGCCACGCTGGCCGGCATCCGCAAGCTGACCGCCGCGGGTACCATTCATCCCGATGAGGATGTGGTGGCCGTGCTCACCGGCAATGTGCTCAAGGACCCCGACTACATCTATCGCTATCACACCGGTCAACTGAAGGCGCCCAATGAAACGCCGATCGCTGCAACCTATGGCAATCGCCCCGAAGTGGTGCCGAACGACGCGGACCGGATCGCCGCACTGCTAAGCTGACGTGGGCGCATCGCATCAGTTCGGACCGTTCCGTTACGACGCCGCGGGGCGGGTGCTATTTCGCGAAGGGCAGCCCGTCGCGCTGGAACCCAAGGTTCTGGAAACGCTGCAAGCGCTGCTGGAACGGCGCGGCGAAGTGGTGGAGAAGGCCGATCTCATGAAGCGCGTGTGGCCCGATTGCACCGTGGAGGACATCGGGCTGTCGCGCAACATCTCGATCCTCCGCAAAGCCATCGAAGACGATCGCTACGGGTTCATTGAAACAGTACCGAAGCGTGGCTACCGGTTTGTTGGGGCGCCCGTCGCGGGGACTCCGGAAGCGCCCGCTGGCAATGCGATCCTTTCGCCCGGCGGGCCATCCATGCCAGATGCGCCGATGTCCGCCCGCCCGAGGACTCCACGCAGCCCCATCCGCAACTGGACCGCTACCGCCGCCGGTCTCGTGTTCCTGGTGGCGTTGGTCTACTGGCAGTTCTACTTGCCATCGCCATTCGTCCCTGCACTGGGCGACGCCGCTGTGATGGCCGTGGTCCCGATTGAAAGCCAGACACCGGACCTTGCGCAGTCGCCCTTCTCCGAAGGTCTGACGTCGGCACTAGTCGCCGAACTGGCACGCTACCGAGGCATTCAGCTCATCTCGCCGAGTACCGTGGCCCGCTACCATAACTTCGGCATTCCGGTCCCGTTGATGACTCGGGTTCTTGGCGTGCAGGTGGTGCTGGAGGGCTCGGCGCAGACCTCCGGCAGTCAGGTGCGCGTGTCGCTGCGCCTCTCCGATGTACATTCCGGCAGGCTGATCTGGTCGGAGGTGTTCGAAGCCGCGGACCCGAATCAGGGACAGGCCGAGGTGGCGCGGCGGGCGGCATCACAAATCGCGACTGCGCTCCGCTTGCCACGGACTGGATCCAAATCGCCCTCTCAAGGACCTTGACTGGTATCCTCGCCAGCGCAACCGCAAACGCCACAACTCCGCCGCAACTCCGCCCACAGCGGCAGATTCCCGGCTGCCCCAAAACTTTCTCTACTTCAACATCAATCGCAGCCGGGGGTCAGCGGGGATTAGCGCAGAACGCTACTCCATCTGAAAGACCTCACGCAACAGGGCGTCGGTCTTTGCTTTGCGGCGACGTGTAGTTGGATATAATCGGCGCTCCCATGATGTCTGTACTTACCGGCGCGGCCCGATTCGCGGTTCTCGGCCTGTATGCCTGTGCCTACTACGCCCAGGAGTTCCGCCCCAAGATCCCCCGCGCCTGGGACGATGCCGAAGTCGAACGGTTTGAGACACCGCTGGCGGTGCGCGAGCGGTCGCCGCGCTACATGTCCGCCAAGGATTACTATGCGCTCAGAGTCAGACCTGTGTATCGCTCCTACCCCGTTTACGCCCCCGGCCGCGAACCCGCTGGCTATCGCCAATCCCTCCTAAACCGGGAGCCCGAAATCATCTTCGACCCCTCCAAACTGCGCACGAAAGAGGACTGGATTCGCGCCGGTAAGATCGTGTTCGAATCCCAGACGGTGTTTTTACCGGCACGCTCCCAGCCCACTGTTGATCCCTTACTCCCGGTGTCCAAAGAAGGCGTCCTTCCGCCTTTCCGGCCGGGCGGCCAGTACATCATCCGGAAGAAAGGCGTCATCGAGATCGGATTCAACGCCTGCGCGGATTGCCACACACGCGTGATGCCGGATGGGTCCTTTTTCCAAGGAGCACAGGGAGTTGTGGCGCGCCCCGTTTCCGAGGCGGAGTTGCAGAGAATCCGCAACATCGACGGCGCCACGCTGGCCAGCAGGGCAGAGCAGGCTTGGGTGCTCTTCGGTGCACCGTGGATCCTGAGCAAGGAGGCTTTCTTCCAACGATTCACCAGGGACGAAATGGTGCGTCATGCCGCGGCATCCCGCCCCGGAGTGGCTGCGCGGCAGGGAACGAGCGGCTCCCATCCCGTTCACGTCCCCTCACTCGTCGGTATTCAGGACTTGAAGTACCTCGACGCAACAGGCTTGGTCCGGCACCGTTCCATCGCCGACCTCATGCGGTACGCGATTATCAACATGGGGCTCGACACGACTGCCTTCTACGGCGACTTTCAGCCAAGTCCCAAACCCACCGTATTCACTTCTGAGCCAGGTACCCGGTATAGCGACGAGCAGTTGTACGCGATGGCGCTCTACCTGTATTCCTTGAGGCCGCCGCCAAACCCGAATCCCGTTGATGAACAGGCAAGACAAGGCGCGCGCATCTTCCAGCAGCAAGGGTGCGCCAGTTGCCACCCGGCACCGCTTTACACGAACAACAAACTGACCCCGGCGAAAGGATTCATCGTACCCGAGGAGATGAAGCGCTCCGGAGATGTGTGGGATGTCTCGGTGGGCACCGACCCTACGCTCGCCTTGACCACGCGGCGCGGCACCGGCTTCTACAAGGTGCCTTCGCTGCGTGGCGTGTGGTATCGCAACGCGTTCGGACATGGCGGCTGGGTGGACACGCTGGAGGAGTGGCTCGATCCGGCGCGGCTGAAACCGGAGTTCGTACCGAAGAACCGCTACGCGCCGCAGGGGGCGGTTCCGGGTCATGAATTCGGCCTGAAGCTGGCGGCGGGCGACCGGGCCGCGCTGATCGCGTTCTTGAAGACGCTCTAAAACACCGCAGCAGGTTGCGGGCTTGCAGCTTACGCCGTCCGTGTGTTCGCTGTTTGCGCAGAAAGCGAATCGTTCCCTAACATTTTCTCCCACGTATTCCATTCTTCGACGATTTTGCCGTCCACGATGCGAGAGATGTTGATGCCCAACAATGTGACGGGCTCTCCGGTTTCCCGCACTCGGACATTGGCGTTGATGCGGGTAACGGCTTTCTCGCCGTCCACCAACTGATCTTCAATGCGAAACGAGTCTGGAGCATAGATAAACATACTTTGAAGGAAGCCTCCCGGTCGCGATCACCCGCTGAGGTGTGCCCGACATAATCGGGAGGGATCACTCGATCCAGCGCAGCGACGTCACCAGCGGCGTACATTTCGACGAGGGTTCGAAAAACCGCGTTCATGGACTCCGGCGAGTTGCATTCAGCTTCGTTCTGCATGGTTGTGCTGCCTCCTTTTGTCGCTTCGATTTGTATCGGTGTGAACCGAATTCAAACCATGACGCTGTCCGGGCCGTACAGGCGGGTAGTCAAGTCATGTGTTTGCCACGCGCCAGGCAACCACAAGGCCCATCTCTTTGTGCGACCGCACCTTGTTCCGGAGGCGCGGTTTCGGCGGCGAAAGAGAGATTACACTTCTGAAGGCCGACTTCCGGCCATATGCAACGTCTCGATGAGACCGCCGTACATCCCTCAAACGAAGTTGTGCCCGCAGTGGCCTGCCTCTTGGATCGCCCGGCAGAACATCCAGTACCGCCCCTGCCAGCGCGCGAGCCAGAGGCCGAATACCCACCCTCTCCGAGCGCGTCCGGCTGCCGGATCTGCTCTTTCGAAAGCATTCGGCCTTTTTGTTCGTCAGTGCACTTGCCGCCTTTCTAATCCGGAGCTCGCGGGTCGGACATCCGCGTGAGGCGATGACACGGCGCAGCGAGCCGGACTAGACGAACTCGACCTTCTGATTGATTTCGATCGCTCCGCCTTCTTCGACGGCGCAATTCAGGGCTAACTTGCCTTCGAAGCGTTTCACAATGTCCCTGAGGACGGTGGGATCCTGATCGAGCGTATCCGGATCATAGGTGGTCATTCCGCAGCGGCCGCGCAGACTATCGATGTCGATGGTGACACGCCCGATTCGCAACTTGCGTCCGGGCCATGTGCGTTCCTCAAGCCCTTCCACCCCGCCGATCACGATGTTTGGCCTGAGGCGGCGGCGATCCCGGCCAAACGCGGCGATGGCGCCATCCGTGGCAACCAGCAATGGCAGCACGTCAAACCGGCCGGCAGTTTCGTTGTGAATCAGCGCCGCCCAAGGGCCGGCGATGGCGCGGACGTCAGCTAATACGCTCGCATCCGTCCAGGGGCGGCCGTCAACGAGCGGCACTCCGTCAGGCCCGATCGAGCTTTTGTGCCCCAGTAGTCCGGGATGGGAGCGCGCCGTCACGATGCGGCCGGACGGATTGATCACTTGAACGGCACGGTCGCCCGCAATGCCGAGTGGCGTCAGCGTCGCTCCTGCCAGTGACTCTCCGGCCATTGACTTCACCGGATAGCGCCAGATTTCTTTCACGTACATCATTGCCTCGCCTCCTCGCGCACACGGCGTTCGGACTCACGAATTGGCGCATCGTTGATGCTCGCGATGCGCCGGCGCATCAGACCGGCCTCGTCGAACTCCCACAGTTCGGCGCCGTAGGAGCGGAACCATTGCCCACGATCGTCGTGCCATTCGTACTCGAAGGTGACGGCGATGCGGTTTTCGTTGAAAGTCCACAAGGTCTTTTTCAGGCGGTAGTCGAGTTCCCTGGCCCACTTACTCCGGAGAAACTCCCTAATTTCGTCGCGGCCTTTGAGGAACTCGCTGCGATTGCGCCACTCCGAGTCATGAGAATAGGCAAGGGATACGCGCTCCGGATCGCGCGTGTTCCAGACGTCCTCCGCCATTTGGACTTTCCTGCTGGCGCTTTCCAGAGTAAAAGGAGGTTGGATTGGTTGGGGCATGGGTATCATCGCTTTCGTTTCTGCATGCGCAGGGCATTTCTGATGAGTGGGGGCCGTGGGTGGCGGAAAGACACCGCCCACGGCTGAACCGCGCCAACTCTTACCGATGGGCGAGCGCGGGCACGTTCCGATCGACGCGCGGGAAGTCGACGTCTGTACTCGCCACGTGATTGAAGTAGTTGGTGAAGATATTCATTGCGACGTTGGCAACCATTTCGGCGATCTCTCCGTCGCTGAAGCCAGCCGCCTTGACTTGCGCGATCTCCTGGTCAGAAACCACTCCGCGCTGCACCACCAGGGCCTGCACAAACTGCAACCCGGCGTCGCGCCTGGCGTCCTCGGAATGCGCCGCACGGCTGGCCGCGATCTGCTCCGGCGTCAGTCCCGTCATCTTCCCGATCGCGGAATGGGCCGCAAGGCAGTATTCGCAGGAATTCGCCTGCGCCACCGCGAGCGCGATCTGCTCGCGGAACCTGGCGTCGAGCTTCCCAGTGCTGAGCGCGGCGCTGAGATTGAGATAGGCTTCGAGGGCGGCAGGTCCATTGGCGAGAGTCTTCATCAAATTGGGAGTCATACCGATTTTGGCCTGAACGCCATCGAGGAGCTGTTTCGCTTTGCCCGTAGCTTCGGCTGGGTTCACTGCGTTGAGTCGTTGCATGTTCGGTCTCTCTTTCGTATCGCATTCGTTTCGCGATGACTCTAACGGCTGCACGCGGAAGGCCAAGCTTCGGCACTACGCAAGTCATTGAAATCAGGACATGTTACTGCCCCGAGTAAGGGCGCGAGAAATCGCGAATCCCGAATATTCGAGACTTCTGTCACGAAAAATCGCGATAGGATGGGAGTGTGGTGAACCTGGAGCCGCTCCCGTCCGTGATCCTGGCGATTGCTGAACAGCGCTCTCTGGCGGCGGTGTTGAAGACGATTATCGAGGCTGTGGCCCGGCAACCCGGCGTCGCACTGGCGCGGCTGTGGTTGCGAGAGCCGGATGAGGCCTGTCCGGTCTGCGACTCCGGCGAGTCCAACGCGGAGCCTGCCCTGCATTTGCGCGCCAGTGCGGGCGTTCCGGCAGAGGACCGCGCCGATTGGAGCCGCATCGACGGGACGTTCCATCGCATACCGCTTGCCAGGAGTAACCTGAAGATCGCCCATATTGCGGCCACGGGTAAGTCGATTCGGATTGAGAACTTGGGCGAAGATCATCAGTGGATTCGCCGTCCGGCGTGGGCGCAATCGGAAGGCCTGGTGAGCTTTACGGGGCACGCCCTGGTGTTCCGAGGCGAGCCCCTGGGCGTACTTGCTGTCTTCCGGCGCACCGCGGCTGATGATGACTGCTTTCACTGGCTGCGCACGATGGCGAGTGCCGCTGCGATTGCAATCGCCAACGCGCGGGCATTCGAAGAGAATGAGTCGTTGCGGCGTCAATTGGAATTGGAATGCGACTACTTGCGCGAGGAGGTGGCATCGAGCGGGTTGTTCGGCGAGATTCTCGGGAGCAGTCCAGCTCTGCAGCGCGTGCTGCACCAGGTGGAGTTAGTGGCCGCTACCGACGCGAATGTTCTCGTGTTAGGGGAAAGCGGGACGGGCAAGGAACTGATTGCGCGCGCGATTCACGAGCGGAGCGCGCGGTCCCGGAAAACACTGGTGAAAGTGAATTGTGGGTCCATCCCGCATGAACTGTTTGAGAGCGAATTCTTCGGTCACGTGAAGGGCTCCTTTACAGGCGCCATTCGCGATCGAGTGGGGCGCTTTCAATTGGCCGATGGCGGGACGTTGTTTCTCGACGAGGCTGGCGAGATCCCCCTGGACTTACAGGCGAAGTTACTGCGTGTGTTACAGGAAGGGGAGTTCGAGCGTGTGGGTGACGAATCCACCCGAAGGGTCAATGTGCGCGTCGTGGCCGCAACCAACCGTGACTTACGCAAGGAAGTGGCGGAAGGGCGCTTTCGTCTGGACTTGTTCTACCGGCTGGGCGTATTCCCGATCGAGTCGCCGCCGCTTCGAGACCGTAAGGAGGACATCCCGGCTCTGGTAGCCCATTTTGTCCGTCAAGCGATTTCGCGGTTTCACGTTGCGGCACCGAGGGTTCCAGCGCGTGAGATCGAACGCGCCCAGGAGTACGACTGGCCCGGTAACGTGCGCGAGTTGCAGAACGCAGTGGAACGCGCTGTGATTCTTTCGCATGGCGCCAAATTCACGTTCGACATCCCCAATTCCCCGAAACTGGCCGCCAAGCCCCCGCTTGCAGTGGAGCCCCCCGCGATTGCTCCGGGCGCCGTGATTCCCGAAAAAGAGTGGCGCAACCGGGAGCGCGTCAACATCATTGCCGCGCTAAGCCAGGCCGAGTACCGCATTTCCGGCAAAGGAGGAGCCGCCGATTTGCTGGGCATCCACGCGAGTACGCTCACTTCCCGCATGAAGGCGCTCGGGATTTCCAGAAAGCAAATGCCGGCCGCGGAATAGTAGCGTGCCGATAAGTACAAGCGTCCAGGTTCGCGCGGACGGCCGCAACCTTCCCCAGTTTGCCCGAGAGGAAGACCGCTCGCGGGCCTTCCCTCAGTTTCACCTGGACCTGGCTTGTACTGGCGAGCCTCGATGCCGCTTCCTCTCGTTCGTTCCTCTGCGAGACTATCTTCGGTATGGGAGCGGGTGGCATCAGATCGAGTTCATCGGGCGTCAAGACACCATTGACAAACTAACGAGCAAGGCAGACATCCGCGGTATCCGCGGAGCTGGGTCCGTTGATGAGAATTCGCAAGTTGCTCCCGCCGTTGCATGGAGCCATATCCTCCGGCGCGGGAGGCACATCAAACTGCACCTGGTACATCCCTGGCCACGGGGCGCCCGCAAATAGAGGGATGAGCGACGCCAAACGTCCGAACGGCTGATCCGCGCCGCTAGTGTAAAACAGGCCCACGGTGAACGGCTGCCGCACGACAGGTACGAGTTCTGGCCGAGAGCAACACTCAGGTTGAAAATCGCGGTCAACCGCGCCCATTCCGAACGCCCACAGGACCAGCCGCTCGCCCGGACGCGCCGGCTGTATCCCGCTCACCAGCGAGCCATCGGCGTGCGTCACAACCGGTAAACACATGGCGGCAGATACGCCAGATACGCCAGTCTGATCACAGGAATTGAGAATGTGCACCTGATCAGTAACAAGCTTCACGGTGGTTGTAGCGGCGAGAACTTCATTGTGGCGGAACTCCAGGATTGCTGGTGCGCCAACCTCCAACTCATAGGGCATCTGCACGGTCAACGTGGTTGTTTCAGGGCACTTGGGCGACACGCCGCACATCTGCTGCACACCGCGCAACTGCAAACGCTTCGAGATGCTGGACTGAACAAGCGTCACGGAAAGACCGCGAATCGCGAGTGGCCATCCTTCAGGACCCATGACGGGGATATCGATATCGGTGCCGATATAAGGAAGACCCAGAATGGATACGGCCAGGATTTGCCCGGGCGCCGCGGTAATGCTGTTGGCGGGTAGCCGGTACCCATAACCCGCTAATATCAACACCGGCTGCGACTTCGCGGAGACTGGCAGAAACGGCAGTAGAGTTACAAGCGCGATCAAATTCAGTTTCATGTTGCGAGTCCTTTCTTCGGTTTCCATCTGGATTTAAGACGGTCCCACCGGCGAAAAAGCCGAGGCGGTTCGCGAGGGCTGCCCTGATGCCGGCGCGCTCGAACTGTACGCTGGCCCACCGCCGGACGCGATTTGCCAGAGGGACGCGGCGCCAGCGACTCACGAGCCTGAAACATGGATTCGCCAGCTATACCAACTGACCTGCGTCCTGTGGGCCAAGACGGGAGGAGAGGGCACCTGCGAGTTCTCAGACCGATGAGGAGTAGTTCACTTCGGACACCAGCTTCCTCGCTCGCAAAGCCGCGGCGATCACCAAGGCAAGAACTCTCTTGATTTCATGAATTGTGCGCGGAACGGCCCACGCAGACATGGATGAGCGAGTGGCTGAATGTATGGTGAGGATGCTCTGGTTGTGGTGGAGTTGTGAGTCAGGTCTCGCGACCGGACGCGCAGGCATTTGTACCGTTTCCGCGCCACTGGCTTCTACTGAAGCTTGGCGAACTGGCGCTCCAGGTTCTCTGCCGCCATTCGGATGGCAGTGCGGCGATCGGCCAGCCAAACCTCCAACTCCGCCAGCCTCTGCCGGTGCAAGGCCAACTGCCGCCGCATCTCATCCGGTTGAGGGCCGCCGATCCCCTTGCGCCGCCGTACGAACTCTTCGGGATTCATCGCGCGCCGGAACTGCTCTTCACCGATCGGCGGGTCCGTCCTGGCGATCTCGCGATACACCGTCCGGAACTCATCGTAGCTCAGGTCCAGCGGCCGTTTGCCCAGTTTCCTCCCGTAGCTGGTCAACGAACTCGCGACCGCGTGCCCGGTCCGGAACGGCACATTGCCCTCGCGCAGCAAAGTGTCGGCCAACTCCGTCATGACCGAATAGTCGTTGGTCACGAGTTCACGTGTCCTCTCGGGGTTGACGCGCCATGAGCCCGCAAACGTCTTCAGCTTCGCGAACATGAGTTTCGCCTCGCGCGAGACGCGTTCGACACGCTCCAGCAATTCGAAGCGAATGTCTTTGTGCTCGCCACCCGGAGTGTTGTGCGCCATCAGGGCGACGGCGTGCGCGTCCGCCACAATGGAACTGCAAAGTACGCGGATACGTTCGCCATCGCTCGGGTTGCGCTTCTGGGGCATGATGCTGGAATGGCCCACGGCGCCGTCGGCGATGGAGATGCCGGGCCTGGAGTCACCATACTGAATCAGGAATTGCTGGATCAGCCGTCCGACATTCAGTGCGGAAAGGGAGAGGGCGCCGGCGAATTCCACCTTGGTATCCACAGTCGCAACCATGACGGCATCGTAGCCGTTCTCGACGAGTCCGGTGAGTCCGGTAAGTTCCCGCAGCCGGTTCCGGTTCAATGCGAAACCGGACGTTGTGAACGCGCCGACCCCGAGAGGGCTTGCATCGATCCGCTGATAAGCTTCGCGGATACGCTGTTCATCGCGTTCCAAACCGTGAATGAAGGCGGAAAGCTGGTGAGCCAGCGTGGTCGGCTGGGCCTGGACCATTTGCGTGTATCCGGGGATGATGGTGTCAACGTGCTTTTCGGCGATTTCGACCAGAGATCCGCGCGCCTGGGCAAGGCCCGCCAGGATCTCCAGGGCGTCGTCGCGCATGAAGAGCCGCTCCGAGGTTGCTCCGAGATCGTTGTTGCTGCGGCCCATGTGGAGCTTGGAGGCGTCCGGACCGGCCTTGGCGACGAGGCGCCGTTCGAACGCGGCATAGTCTTCGCGCAAAGGAACGACCTCGGCGCGGGTCTCGCGGTCCGCCTCAATGATTGCCTTGGCCAGCTTGCGCGCCAACTGCCCGTCGATCAGCCCTTCTTCGTTCAGCATCACCAGTTGCGCCTTGTGTTGCAGCATCTGGTAGGTGTAGAGCCGAGTTTCGTCGGCCTTGTCCTGGGCGCACAGCGAGGCCGCTACGAGAAGCAAGACGCTGGTGATCAGGATTTTGTGAAACATCATGAGCGAATCGACTCAAGAGCCGCGGCAAGCGCCTTCCCGTAGGGCGTGGACGCCTTGGCGCTTTCGAGCGTCTCCTGCCCGACGATCCGCCCTGATCGGATGGCGAGGGCGGAGCGGACGAGCGGGTCAGCCGCGGAAGCGAAGGCCGCGCGCGTTGGGGCAGCAAGGGCGGCGGAGAGTTTTGATTTGTAGTCCGCGATGGCGCGGCTCCAGCGGATGACGCCCTCCAGCCAGCGGTGAATATCGGTTTCTTCGGGCGCGAGCGTATGGAAAGCGATCCGGCAGCGGTAGTCGATGGCGTCAATGTAGAGTGCGAACTCCCGCTGCGTGGCGGAGCCTTGCGGGCCGCGCACTTTGAGAACGGCGGCGTCCTCTGCTGCTCCCCACGCGGGATCAGCGTGCTTTGAGAGGCGGGCACCCAGCCAGACGGCGAGCGCCTTGGGATCGGTGGGCTTGGCAGAACCAGTCTGCATGCCGGCTCCGGCGCGGGCCAGATCAGGCCAAGCGGCGAGCGCGGCCTTGTCAGCGGAGGGCACTCGCGTGTCGGCGATCGCCAGCCGCGCGACATCGTCGATCAGCGCGGCCCGGGCGAGCCAGCCGGAGAACTCCGGCAATTTCACCGTCCCGGCGCCGAGCTGCGCCGCCATGGGAGCGGCCGCTGCAAGTTCCATCCATTCGCGGCGCGTCATCAGTTGGAACCTCCCTGCAGATGGCTCTTGCCGAGATCGAATGCCTCGTGAAGCTGTTTCTCGCCGATTTTGCCGGTCCAGAAATCTCCGGCGGCCAGCAGGTATTTGACACCCAGCCGAAGCGATTGTGCATACTGGCTCCCGCTTTTTGCGGCCTCATACGCTTCGTCGAAGACGAGTCCGGCAGTAGGCTGTTTCCGCTGCAGCGCCCTGGCGAGGCGGATCAGAGGATCGCCGGGGTTGTAGAAGTTCGGTCCGTAAATGTAGGCAAGGGTCTCGCGAGGATCGGGCGACGCCCATTTCTCGCTATATCGCTGGATATCGACGTAGAACTTCTGGAAGACCTTTGGCGCGGTTTCCGGCGATTGATTCGCCGGCTGAAGGTCGAGCAGCGATTTCTGGAAGACGCTTCCGAAAAGGCTCAGCGTGGCGCTGGCGTCGAGCGCCCTGGAGGCGGCGAATGAGGTCATGCGGTCTTCCAGCAGCCCAGGAGGATACGGCGCATACTCGCCATTGCCGTAGACTTCGCGGTACACCACAGCGTCATGCAGCACGCTGACATCCGACGGCGCGGAAGTGTCCGGGTTCGCCTCCTTGGCGTAGTGCTCCGGCTGGAGTTGGCGGTAGACGGGCTTGAAACGGCGATCGCCAGCCTGGTGTGTCCGCCATCCGAGGAGGAAGGCGAGTTTCTCCTCGACATAATCGCCGGACTTGCGGGACGGCCATTTCTGCTTTAAGTCCTTGAGCAACGGGATGGAGTGCCGGTCTCCGGACCGGCTGGCGGAGGCGAATCGCGCGAGATCCCAATGCCGGTTCAACACCTGGTGAAAGGCCTCCGGCAGCCGCCCGGTGCTGAGACCGATGCGAGTGGAGTCCTCGAAAACGGCGACGTGCGTAATGTGTTCGGACATGCTGGTTTCCTCAAGCCGGCCGGTAGGGCCGCTCTACGCCGAAAAGACAAGTTGCGACTTCGCGAGATAGCCGGGGTCGATAGTGACGCCGAGTCCCGGCCCCTCGGGAACCTGAACGAAGCCGTTGACGATTTTGAAGCTGTGTGACGCCCACGGCTCCGCGGTGTACTTGCCGCGGAACGGCAACTCCATGTAGTGCCCGATGTTCGGAATCGCCGAGGCGAATTGCAGGATGTTGCAGGCCGCGGCGCCGGTCTGAGTGTTGTGCGGTGTGATGGGCAGGCCGGCCTTGGCGGCCATGCGGGCCACGCGGGCGCTGCGGATAAATCCGCCGTTGTAGTTCAGGTCAGGCTGAACGATGTCGAGCGCTCGCGTGCGGATCATGTGGTCGAACTTCCAGAAGCTGGAATCGCACTCGCCGAATGCGACCGGAATATCGAGTGCGTCAGCGACACGCTTGGTCTCCGAGATCTCCTCCCACGGGCAGGGTTCTTCGAAAAAGGCGATCTGGAGTTCTTTAAAGAGGGGCGCCATGCTAATCGCCTTGGCCGCGTTGTAGCCGCCATTGGCGTCGACATAGATGGTGATGTTACCGCCGTAAGTCTTGCGGGCGAGTTTCAGCATTGTCTCCGTGCGGCCGGGATACTCATCGGCATTCCGCGCCATCCGTCCACCGATCTTGAACTTCATGGCCTTCGCGCCACTAAGCTGGAGCGATTGCGCGTAGACCTCCACTTCCTGTTCGGCGGTGGTCTCGCGGCCGGAGCCCGAGAGGTAGACCGGGATCTCCTTGCGGCGGACGCCACCGAGGAGCGCGCCCACCGGTTTGTTGACCGTTTTGCCGAACATGTCGAACATGGCCTGCTCGACATAGGCGGCGGGCGCCCACAGTGCCTGGCCGGCGAGCTTGTAGTTCTTGACGTAGTAGGCGTCGATCAGTGTTTCAAGCTGGCGCGCATCCTTGCCCTTGAAGAAAGGCATGGCCAAGCGCGTCAGCATCGGGAGATAGTCATCCACCTGCTTGACCATCGCCACGCCGGTGACGCCGTCCTTCGACGTGGCTCGGAGAAAGTATTTGGAACCGGACTTGAACAGGTCGAGCTTGTCGGCGATGACCGGGGCGCTGCTGTGCTTAGGCAGATCGAACATCTGCGCTTCCCAATCGGGAGCGGCGCCGGCCTCCTTGGAAGTTGCATAGTCTCTCCGGGCGGCTGCCATCGCAGCCGCCCCGGTGGAAGTAAGAAACGATCGGCGTAACATGGTGTTTGCTCCGCTTCAGAATACCAACCTCAACCCGAGTTGAAACTCGCGCGGGTTGGTAGGAGAGTCGGAGTTGGTGACCCTGCCGAAGTTCGTGTCGCGAGGATTGAGTACCGGCGCGTTGAAGTGAACCTTGTTCAATGAGTTGATCGCCTCGGCGCGGAACTGTAGTTTCACTCTCTCGCTAAACGCGAAGTTCTTAATCATCGACACGTCGAAAATGGTGTTGCCCTGGTTTCGATAGTTCGAAGCCCTGGATGGCAGCGTGCGAAGGTTCTGTGAAAGATTGATGCGAGTATCGTTCAGTTGCTTATTGTAGTCGAGCTGGCCGTTCGTCTTCACCGCATCGTCCTGGAAGTAGTAGCCTGTGTTCTGGATGTTTGTCCGGAACACGTTGTCCAGTATGTTGGTTGACCCGATTACTCCGACGGTCGAACTCATGATCGTTGGAGAGATATCGGAGAGGTTGCCTGTGAAGTAAATGTTGCCAAGCGTCAACGGCCGGCCAGCCTGATACTGCAGGATGCCCTGCAACTGGAAGCCGCCCAGCAGCGCCTCCTTGATTCCGGACCAGTTGGAGCCGAAGGTGCGTCCCCGGCCAAAGGGCAGTTCGTAAATGCCGCTGAATGCCAGGCGATGCGGAGAATCGGCGTCGCTCAGCCGCTTCTCGTAGTTCGCGTCGGTCGCGTTGAGCAGGGAAAGCTCCTCCAGGTACTTCGACCACGCGTAGGTGCCGAGGATCGTGTACCCCTTGCTGAATCGCTTCTCCACTCGAGTTTGCATGGCGTGGTAGGAACTGGCGCCGTCGTAGCGCTCGCGCCCAAGGCCGGTGTACTGGGGGAAGGGCCGCAGAAGCTGGCTGCGGTTGATCACCGATGCGGTGTAGAGGTTCGTGCCTTCGTACCCGGCAACTCCCCGGAACGGATTCGCCACCGGGGTATCCAGGAAGTTGATCAAAGCCTGATCCCGGATGGGGCTGGTTGACTGGTACTGGCGGGGGATCGGGTTGGCGTCGACGCCGACGGTGAGATTCGAGCCCGTATTGCCGACATAGGAGCCTTCAATCAACCACCTTCCAGGCAGTTCCCGCTGCAGGCTGACTTCCCACCGGTAGACCATGCCATTGATGCGGTTCGAAGGAACAATGGTTCCGGGGTTCTGGCCAAGCAGACTCGCCGGGCCCCGGTTGGTTTCGGCGATGTGCCCGCCCGGGAATGGATTCGCCAAAGAAGCGGTGAAGGTGAGCCCGCGGTCGGGCGATGCGACCAGCGGGGTATTCCTGCTGAATCCGTTCTGGTTGATGGCATCCATGAAGAAGGGCACCATGAACATGCCCCACCCGGCGCGGATCGCGGTCTTGTCGTTTAAGCGGAACGCGCCTCCGATTCTTGCCTGGAAGTTGTTCCTGTCGGCCTTGAACGCAGGCCGGTTATTCGCATCGGAGAAAACGAGAATTCCGGGCACTCTGAAGTTCGCCGTCGCGATCTCCGGAATCGGATTGAGTGCGTAGTTGGCCCGGACGGCGGCTTCCGTGGGATTCGCGACCGAGCCGTCGAAGTCCTGGATGATCCGGTTGAAACGCTCCGTGGTACCGTGATCGACTTCGTAGCGCAGGCCGAGATTCAGGGTCAGCCGCCGGCTCACCTTCCAGTCGTCCTGGACATAGAAGGAGTTGTACATCGCCGTAGCCGCATTGTCCGCCAACAGTGGGAAGTTGCCCCCCGTCGGCTGGCCGAGCAGGAGGGCCGCCATGCCCTGCGCCTGAAGCTGCTCGATCGGCAAGGACGGGTTCTGATCGTTCAACCGGGTGAAATCGTTATTGAAAGTATATGAGCCAGCTTTGTAGGTCTGGTCGGCGCGGTTCTGCTGATACACGCGGTAATCGTAACCAACGCGCATCGAATGCGAGCCGGCGATCCTGGTGAGCGTCGGCTGAAACGACCAGGTGGGGTTGGTATTCAGGTAGCCCGTCGGCTCGACCGGCGAAGAGAAGTTCGAAACGTTGATCTGAGGCAGAGTATTGGCCGAGAACAGGGCGAGCGCCTGCGGCGAGAAGCCCATCTTGGTGACGTCGTAATCGAACGAAGCCAGCGAGAAGCGGTCCTGCTTGAATCGCGTGTAGCCCGCGCGCAGATTCAGGATGGTAGCGGAGGAGCGGACGTAGATGTAGTCGACAACGCCTCCCTTGTTGCCGCGATGGCCCAGGCGGCCGTTGACCCTGACCCCGTTGACCGTGCCCGCGGAGTTCTCGTCCAACTCCGTGCGCCAACCCTGCGAGTAGCGGCCGAAGATGCGGTGCCTGTCGTTGAAGCTATGGTCGACGCGGGCAAGGAACACGTCGTAGGTGTTGTCCCCTGGCCCGTTGCCGCTGTAGTTATTCGTGACCGAACCTGGGTTCGTGGGCAGAGGGAGGAATGAGAGATAGTTCGCTGCGATCGGGCTGATCCGGTCCGGGCAGATCACGTTGACCCGTCCGTTGCATTGAATGGGATCGCGCACCACGCGCGCGCCTTCCACGCGGGCTGTGCGAGGGTCGTACACATAGAGCGGAGTGGGACGATTGAGCAGCGAGGAAAAATCGCCCCGGCGGAATGCCTCGACGGGGACCGTAATGGTCTCCAGGTTCGGCGTGATGGGACGGATACGCTCGTAGCTGGTGAAGAAGAAGGTCTTGTCCTTGCCACTGTAGAGCTTGGGAATGCTCAACGGACCGCCGACAGTCCCGCCAAACCGGTTGTACCGTCGCGCCTGCTTAGGCCGCCCCTCGCGATTGAAGAAGAACGAATTCGCCATCAGAACGTCGTTCCGGACGAACTCATAGAGGGTCCCATGAAACTCGTTGGTTCCCGACTTCACGGCGACGTCGACGCTGCCGCCGGCGGTTCGTCCCTGCTGGGCGTCGAATCCAGCGGTGACGACCTTGAACTCTTCCACTGCGTCCGTCGGCGGCTGAAGGCCGACGCGTGCCGCTCCCTGCCCCTGCCGGTCCGCGGTGTTCGGCGTTCCGTCGAGCGTGTACTCGTTTCCGCCCGGCGAGCCGTTCACCTCGAAGTTGGAAGGTCCGCTGTTGCTCAGCGCCGAATTGGAGTTCCAGCCGCCGGTGACGACGATGCCTGGAGCCAGTTGGATCAGAGTCATCGGATTCCCTTCGGCGAGCGGGAGTTCGGCGATCCGCCTGCGATCGATCACCTGCCCGCTGGTGGCGGTGCTGACTTCGAGCAAGGGCGTATCGGCAGTGACGTTGACCGATTCCTGCGTGGTTCCCAATTCGAGTTGCAGATCGAGCGTGATCCTTTCCGAAATGCGTAAGTCAATTCCGCGGCGAACGAGTTTCTTGAAACCCTGCGATTCCACCGTGACGGTGTAAGGGCCGGGCAGTAGGTAAGGAATTAAGTATGAACCATCATTGCTGGTCGCGCCCTGCACCGCGACGTTGGTCTGAGTATTCAATGCAGAGAGCTTTGCCCCCGCGATTGCGGCGCCGGACGGATCCGAGACGGTCCCTGTAATGGTGCCTCTCGTTTCCTGGGCGGAGGCGAGGGCGGTGAGCATCACGGCGGCTAAGGCGACGCGCGCGGCTGGACACAAACGTTGTAATCTCATCTTGCGGCCTCCAGAAGTTTAAGAATGACAGCCCCAGCCTATCGAAGGCCGTAGCCCCCGTCAACCGACAGATAGAGAATTGTGAATATGATATTCGTCGTGTAGGGCTGCTTCAACATCACGATGCCGCAGTCAGCCGGGGCATGGCCCATGCGGTCTCCAGGTAACTTTCCCTAGGTGGATGGCCGTTACCGCGGAGTGGGTGGTGCATGGTGGCGTTACAGAACAGACACGCGCCGGCCGCGGGAGCTTGCCTCAGTGCAGTTCGAATCGGCAACGTGTTTCAATAGTGTGCGCACGGATGCCGGTCTCGTTTCGGAAGTTCTGGAAATCGTATTGGATCGCGGTCCAACGCAGCGGCATCGATTCCCGCGCGAGGACGTACGTTGCGAAGGCTAGTTTCCTTGCCCTGTACATGGCACTATATGTCGCTTTTGTTGCCTACACTGCGACCGATGGTTGGAACGGTGTTTTTTACTCGGTCATCATCGCTGGCGGAACAGCAACTGCGGTTCTGATGCGCCGGTGGCACCGGAAGCAGGATGAAATCCTCAACACTCCGCTCACAGGGCAGAGCAGGCTGAGCCCCCTCGAACTCGCCGTCGTTTCGCCAGACGTGCGCGCCTACCTTCAAGAGCGGGCGCTGATTGTGGCATCTCTGCTGGGCGCGGAGCCAGCGAGATTTACCTGGGCAGCAACGAAATATGCCGGATGCAGGGGGAAGTTGTGACACGGCAGATCCAGAACGGGTTCTTGCGGGACCGCGGCCTGTGGCCGAAACTGGAGCGATCGGAATTGGACCTCGCGACCGTGACGGACGGTTTGTGGACCTTAAGCCAGCAGGAGCAGACAGTGGAATGGTGTGAGCAGTTGAGGTTGCTCCGATGGGTACTCGGTGTTGATGCGGAAATCATGCCGCTCGCGCACTTTCCACCCTTGGATTTCTCACTACCATTGGAACTGCTACAGTACGGGGAGATCCCACCCCAGCAATGGAGCCAGCCGGTAGAAGCTTGGGAAATTCGCCTGGAGCGAGATCTCGCGTTGGAGTACGCAAGTTCGCGTCATCTCCGAGTTGAAAGCGCGCGGGCACATTCAAGATAGTCCTGAATTGGCAGGATGGGCAGACGAGTTCCGCGAAGATCACTCGGAGCCTCTACGGATTACCTTGCTGGCCCGAAGACCATTGCCGAGCTCGAGGATAGCGAACTTCTGCTGCTGGGACGCCTCGCCGCAGCGCGGGAGAGGTACGCTGGCTATCTTGCGGAGCAGATAAACTCCGCCTGTGTGTTCCCGTTTTCCGCATGGCATAAGGCTCGCCAATAACAACTCGGCCAAAACGTTTGGCTTAGGTATCCCGTCAGGAGTGTAGTCAATCACCCCGAAGCGACCTGCGAAGTGGACCGGCTGGCTGGATACAGGGAGCCTCGACTACGGGATGTCCTCGTAACACTGCCCCAGGACTAACATTGGAGTAGCGATTTATCATTCGGATTCGGCGACGTCGTGAACTCAATGATGCGAAGACGCGGAAGGCTTTTGATCGAGATTGTGGCGGCTGCGTGGATTGTTGCTCCACCCGCGGCAGCTCAGCGCCGTGAAACAAGCGGTTTCGTCACCGATCGCAACGGATCTCCGATTGAAGGCGTGACAGTGGTCACATCGGGGATGGGCTTCGCCGGATGGACGCAATCGAAAGCGAATGGGTCCTTCCGATTGCCAGCGGAGGGCGCGTTCGTTAGCTTTCAACACGAAAGTTATAAGCCAGCGCTCGTTCGTACTTCAAGTTTGACTGAGCCGCTACGTGTCCAATTGGACGCAATCGACGAGACAGTGTGGAAACTCAGATCGTGCCCCAGTCTGACTGGCAAAGGTGCCTGGATCGGAGGAGGATTGCGAATCAATGTTGGCCGTGGCTACAAAGGCCCCGTCGAGGGTGGCCATGATTCGCATTGGTACGTTCAGCGCGGAAGCGATCGGCTTCACGTCGTCGATGGGTATGCCTGGCATGCTGGTCTGCCGCTGGAACGACTTCTGGTCGAGTCGGAGAGCATTTCGATCCGAAGCTGGGTGTTTGAAGGAGCTTCCGGATGGGATCTATCCGGCCGGACCCGCGGAGGAAAATACTGGCGCTGGGTTGGAGCACGCCTCGCCGACGCGATCGAATATGAAACCAGCAGCCGGAAAGTCGCTGATTGTTTCGACAAACTCATCGCGACCATGTGTTTCCCGTCTGTTCAAACAAAGCGTTGAGTGGTCGCGCTGGGTTCGGCCAGCTATCCGAACTCAGCGCTTTCCTTATGGTTCCAGGAAAGGCGCTCATCGAACGCCTCGTGGCTAGTGCCGTTGCTCTTACCGGCGGTTCTTTCAAGAGAGACTTGTCCGCTAACCCCTCCGACTGAATCCCCCGGCTGCATCGGGAACACGAATGTGAATGCATAGATCGCCATAGCAGACTCGGGGTTGGCTTACTCCCCACCAGTAAGTCACAAAGGCTCTGACCAGGTGAGTGACCCGCTGCACCCCACAACGGCCCCGCCATCCCACCGCGGTGCTAACCTATCTCGCATGCTGCGCCTGCTTCTGCTCACTCTAATTTCGCTGCGTCTGATCGCGGCCGATCTCAATGTCTCCACCATCGACACGATCATTGAAAACGTGCGCAAGGCCTACCAGGCGCCCGGTATCGCCGTCGCCATCGTCCACAACGACGCAACCGTCTACGCCAAAGGCTTCGGCGTCCGCAAAGTCGGCGAATCCACGCCAGTGACGCCCGACACGCGTTTCGCCATCGGCTCGACGTCCAAGGCATTCACCACCGCCGCCATGGGCATCCTCGTCGACGAAGGCAAGATGGCCTGGGACGATCCGGTCCGCAAGCACGTCCCCTTCTTCCGCCTGTCCGACCCGCTTGCAGACGCCAACGTCACCATGCGCGACATCGTCTGCCACCGCACTGGTCTCTCGCGGAACGATCTGCTCTGGTACAACTCGCCCTGGACTCGCGAAGAGATCATTCGCAAGATCGGCCTCGTGCCTCTCACCAAGCCCTTCCGCTCGGCCTATCAGTATCAGAACATCATGTTCCTCACAGCGGGCCATGCCGTTGGCTTGATCAGCGGCTCCACGTGGGAGGGTTTCGTCACACAGCGCATCTTCACTCCGCTCGGCATGTCCAACTCTGACTTCAGCACCAACGACGTCGTCAAGGCGCGCGACTACTCAGCACCGCACACCAAGGAAGATGGTGTGGTGAAAGTGGTCCCGTGGCGCAACATCGACAATGTCGCGCCCGCCGGCTCCATCAATTCCTCTGTGAACGACCTCAGCCGCTGGGCGCGCATGCATCTCAACGAAGGCAAGTTCGAAGGCCGCCAGATCCTGAAGCCGGCAACGCTCAAGGAAATGCACTCGGCTCAAATGGCGATGCCCGTGGATGATCCGGTCGGCCGCGTCCTCGGCAGCGAAAGCAACCTCACCTCGTATGGACTGGGATGGATCGCGCAGGACTATCGCGGCCACCATATGGTGTCTCACGGCGGCGCGATTGACGGCTTCCGTGCCTCCGTCGCGCTCCTTCCCAAACAACGCTATGGCATCGTCATCCTGTCCAGCCTCGGCGGAACTTCCCTTCCCGAAGCCCTGCGCAACCTCATCGCGGACCATCTGCTGGGCCTCGACGCGAAAGATTGGACCAAGGCCTATCTCGATCGGGCCGCCAAGCAGGAGGCTGAGGCGAAGCAGCGCGCCCAAGAGCAGGAACAGAAGCGCCACAAGGACACGAAACCATCCCGGGAATTGGCTGCATATACAGGCTTCTTTGAACATCCAGCCTACGGCCTCGCCACCGTCTCCGCGGAAGGCGGATCGCTCGCTCTCAAGTGGTCGAACTGGAACGCCACTCTCGAACATTTTCACTTCGATGTGTTTCGGGGCAGAAAGAGCCGCGATCCGCTCTCGGAGCAACTCGTCGAGTTCCGCATGGATGGCAAAGGCGATGTCGCGAGCGTGCGTTTCGTCGACCAGGAGTTCACGCGGAGGAAGCCATGAGGTTCGTCATCTGGTGCGCGCTCGCATTCGCCGCGTCCCTCTCCGCGCAGGATATTGCCATCCAGATACTGGAGCGCGAGATGGCGCGCGTTGCGCAGGCCGGCGGCGGCGTGGCCGGCGCATCGGCGATTCACATCGAGTCCGGCCGCCGTGCCGTTCTCAATCCGAACGAGCACTTCCCCATGGCGAGCACCGTCAAGGTGCCGGTCGCCGTCCAATTGCTCACGCTCGTCGATGAAGGCAAAGAGCGGCTCGATCGCATGATCACGCTCGAAGCGAAGGATTTGCATCCGGGCTCCGGCACGCTCTCCGATCTCTTCAACAAACCAGGCCTCGCCCTCAGCGTTCGCAACCTACTCGAGTTGATGTTGCTCATCTCCGACAACTCGGCCACCGACGTCGTGCTTCGTCTCGCTGGAGGCGCCGAGGCCGTCAACGCACGCATGCGCAGCCTCGCAGTGACAGGACTCCGTGTTGACCGCCCTACAGTTGAATTGATTGCCGATGCTGTCGGCATCAAACTCCCGGCCGAAGAACAATGGTCGCCACTCTTCTTCGAACGTGCCTTCCGGTCACTCACGCCGGCTGCGCGCGCCGCTGCGATGCGCACTTTCAACGACGATGTCCGCGACACTTCCACACCCGATGCCATGTCGGAACTGCTGGTGCGCATCGCGCGGAAGGAAGTGCTGAAGCCTGATACCGGCGAGTTGCTGCTCGACATCATGCGCCGCTGCCGCACCGGCGATACGCGCATCAAAGGAGTGCTGCCGCAAGGCACCGTTGTCGCACACAAAACAGGATCCATCGCGCAGTCGGCCAACGACGTGGGCATTCTCACGTTGCCCGATGGCGCGGGCCACGTCGCTCTATCCGTGTTCGTCAAGAAGTCAGAGAAGGACGCCGCTGCCCGCGATCGCGCCATCGCTGAGATCGCTCGCGCCGTCCACGATTTCTTTCTCTTCCACCCGAAGCCTCACATCGACTATGAGAAGCTCGCGCAACGCATGGTGATGGCGCTGAATCCACAGGCAGGCGAGAAGTTCAAACTGCGTCCCGACCCCGGCTACTACGAGTCGCTCCTTCCCGCGCTCCGCCGCCGCTTGAATCGAGCGGGCGCTGCGGAGACAACCACTCTCGAAGACGCGTCGATCTATCTCTGGCTGCCCCTTCGCCCCGGCGGTCCGCCGCTTCCTGCTGCCGAACGCGAGACCCTTCGCAAGTGGGTGGATCTCGGCGGTTCGCGGCGCCAACTCCATTTCCATTGGGGAGAAGGCAGCGTCTACACGGATGGCCTCTACGGCGAGCACCAACCTGCGCTCGATGCGCTCTATCAGGACGCGCTCGACGCCGATACGCAGGAGATCGGCGAGAAGATGGACGCGATGATCGCACGTCTGCGGCGCGGCGAGACACGCATCACGACACCTGCCGGAACGGACATCCGCTTCCGCCTCGGCGATCGCCCCTTCAACAAACAGGATGGCGACGCATCCGCCCAGCGAATGAAGTCCGCTCGCACTCGCATCGATCGGGATATCGAACTGCCTGTGGGCGTGCTTCGCGTCGCGCCTATCGAGGAGTCCGTGAACGGCACCGTCGTCATCCCCGAGGCGCGCTTCGGCCCGGAGACCGCCAGGAACGTGCGCCTTACGTTTCGCGCCGGTGTGATCACCAAGGTCGAAGCGTCGGCCAATCTTACTGCCGTCGAGCATTACCTCAAACAAGCAGGCGACGCCGCGCGCCGCTTCCGTGAAGTGGGCATCGGCTTCAATTCCATCTTGAAGCCCACACCTGGGTCCAAGGTGCTGCCCTACTACGGATACGGCGACGGCGTCGTGCGTTTGAGCCTCGGCGACAACGAGGAAGTGGGAGGCAGCGTGCGCGGAGGATTCGTGCGCTGGTTCTTCTTCCCGGATGCGAAGATCCTCACGAAATAGTCATCACGGAAAGAATCATGAAAACGACTGCCATGGCGCCTGTCGGAGGCGGTTCACTGAGATTGCGTCCAGACAAGCAAACAGGCAGGTTCGAAGGTGCGCTTTCACCGAACCGTGCGACGGCTCGTCTTCACCGGTCGGGCCATCCCCACGAAGTAGCCTGCATCGGGAACTGGAACACCCTTGCGGTCTCCGGCGGCACGCTCACCGTCGCGCCGGCACTCATGTCGGCCGCGTCCCCTCTCAAGGGGATGCAAGGCGAAGTTCGCAGTACACTCACGTCGGCCCCCGCGATGGTTCTTTTTCCCAGGCGCGGCCATCTGCACGACTTAGGAAGCGCGCAAGAATAAAGTATCACGATAGAGACCGACACCTTTCATATCCTGCGTACACAAAGGCCCCGCACTGTGGATGTGGCACAGTAGCGGGTCATCAATAGCGACGCCCATCAGCGAGTGGATCATCTTCTTGCAGCAGGAGGCGCTCTGTTATGATAAAGTTCCGATCATGCGATCGCTATTGAACGGAACTATAGCATTATGAGACCCATTACCTTCTCCACTCAACCCATTCTCCACCTCCTCCGCCGCACCAAGATCGCCACTCTCGATCAACTCTCAGCCGCCCTCGGCTCCTCCTCCTCCATCACGGTCTTTCGGAAACTCGATCAACTCCACTATCGGACCAGCTACTCCCATCGCGGCCGCTTCTATACCCTCGACCGCATTGCTCGCTTCGACGATAACGGCCTGTGGTCCCATGATTCCGTTTGGTTCTCACGCTTCGGCACATTGGTCGACACCGCCGCCGCCTTCGTCAACCGTTCCCCTTCCGGCTATTTCGTGGCCGAACTCGATGCCGCACTCCATGTCTCCGTTCAGGACACGCTGCTTCAACTGGTCCAACAGGGCCGTCTGGCTCGCCATCAGGTGTCTGGTCTCTATTTGTATTGCTCCGCCGACCCAGCGCTTGGGCAACCTCAGATCCAGGCCCGGCAGGCAGACATCACTTCGACTGCTGCCGCCGCCAGGTTCCTCGACTCCGATTCCGAGGTCGTGAAGGCCGGAATCCTACTGTTTTACTCCTTGCTGAACGAACAGCAACGAAGACTCTTTGCAGGCCTGGAGGCGTTGCGACAGGACAACGACCGCCTGATCGCCGACCTGTTCGGTTTGGATGCTCACACCGTGGCCAAAGGACGCCGCGAACTGGTTAACCAGCAGGTGCTGCGTGGGCGCCTGCGCCGCCCCGGAGGGGGCCGCAAGGCGACGGAAAAAAAACGCCGCAGCTAATCCAGGCCATCGAGCAACTGCTGGAGCACGACACCGCCGGCGACCCCATCACAGGCCTGCGCTGGATGCGCAAGACAACCACCAATGTCGCCGCGCAGCTACGTAAGTTCGGTGTTCGCGTTAGCCCTCGCACCGTCGCCCGATTGCTGCGCAAGCTGAAGTTTTCCTTGCGTGTCAATCAGAAAAAACTGGGTGCCAAGCACCCTCATCGTGACCGCCAGTTCCGCAGGATCGCCAGGCTGCGACGACAGTTTGTTCAACAGGGAGACCCGATTATCAGCGTCGACGCCAAGAAACGGGAACTGGTGGGTAACTTCAAGAACCCCGGCACCAAATGGGACCGCAAGCCGACACTGGTGAACGATCACGACTTCCGCACCTTGGCCACCGGCGTTGCCGTTCTCTATGGTGTTTACGATGTCTCTGCCAACCGCGGCGCGATGTCCGTTGGCGTCTCTCATGAAACCTCTGCCTTTGCCTGCGCCTCCATTCGAAGTTGGTGGGAGCATGAGGGTCGCCGTCGTTATCCTCGTGCGCAACGTCTGCTGATCTTGGCTGACACTGGAGGCGGCAATGCAGCCGCTCGCGGGGCCTGGAAGGACCAACTCCAACAACAGTTGTGCGACCGCTTCGGTCTCACCATCACCGTGGCCCACTATCCCACAGGTGCCTCCAAGTACAACCCCATTGAACGCCGCATGTTTAGCCAGATCACCAGGAACTGGAGAGGCGAACCATTGAAAAGCTACGAGACCATCCTGAACTTCATTCGCACCACCAAGACCACCACTGGACTCAAAGTGACCGCTCGCCTCGATCGGCGGCAATACCCTGTTGGCATCAAGCCCACCGCCGCCAGACTCCGCCAACTCAACCTCCACCCAGCCAAATTCGCGCCACGCTGGAACTATACCATCCGGCCTTCAGGTGTGAAATAATTCTTGCGCGCGACCTTAGGCGGTGAGGGTCGCAGCGCCGAGGCGTCCTTCGTGCTTCGAGAGGCGCTCGCGCAATTCCAGACGGGCTCGCAGCAGGCGTGACTTCGCCGCGGCGACCGAGATACCCAGTTGCTTGGCGACATCGGGCATCGGGAGTTGTTGCACCTCGCGAAGGAGGAATACATTGCGAAGCAGTGGGGGAATGCGGCCGATTTCCTTTTGAAGCACGTTCGCGACCTCTTGCTTGCCCAACTCCTGTTCTGGCGTCATGTCGGTTGCGGGGAGTTCCAGGGTGCCGACCTCCTCGCCGATCATCGCGTCGTCAATATAGAGGAACTTGGCCCGGCGGGTCTGGCGGAGGCGCATCAGGCACTGATTCACGACGATGCGGGTGAGCCAGGTGGAGAAACGGGCGTCCCGTTGAAACTGGCCAATGTGCTCGAATGCCTTCCAGAGAGCGTTCTGTACTTCATCTTCGGCGTCGGAGCGGTCGCGAAGAATCGACATCGCCAATTTGAAGCACGACGACTGATGACGGCGAATCAACTCGGCAAAAGCGGGGTCGTTGCCGCTCTGCGCAAGGCAGACCAGTTCGTCATCCTGAAGCGCGGTGAGATTGGTGATCTCTTTTTGCATCTGTTCTCTTTTCTGGGAGTCCTTCTAGGCAGTCCCTATGCTTGACTGTACCAGCAACCTCGACCCGCTTCCAGTGGCAGCGAAAGATGATTTCAGTGGAGCAGAATGTACGCCAGTGGTTTTGAGTTCTGCTAAACTCAAATTCGTGGAACATGAAAAAGCGCAGTCTGAGAAGAGCGAGGAGACCATCTCCCGGGTGCTCTCGACCTACGATCTCGGCAACAAGCTGCGCATGTTGCGGCTTCGGAAGAAGATCTCACTGGTTGATTTGGGGAAGCACACGGGTCTGTCGGCGTCGATGCTGTCGCAGTTGGAGAACGGCAAGCTGGTGCCGACGCTTCCGACGCTGGCGCGGATCGCGATGGTGTTCGACGTGGGGCTGGACTATTTCTTTGCCGATAAACGGCGCAAGAAGCTTTTTTCGATTGTGCGGGCGGGCGAGCGGATGCGGTTTCCGGACCGTGCCGACAACCCGTTCCCGAACTTCTTCTTTGAGGTGTTGGCGTTTTCGGCCCAGGATAAGGGACTGCAGGCGTATCTGGCAGAGTTTCCGGTGCGTGAGAACGAGCCGGCGGAGCACTATCATGACGGAGCGGAGTTTCTGTTGGTTTTGGAGGGTGAACTCGCCATCACGTTCCAGCATGAGGAACACGTTCTGAAGGCCGGCGACAGTGTGTATTTTGATTCGTCGGAACCGCATGCCTATGCCGCGAAGCAGGCGGCGAAGGCGGTGGTGATCACGACTCCGCCGCGGATTTAGCGCTGCTTCACGCGAAGCGTGGCGTGCTGGCGTCGCGCTGTCGGAGGTGTCCTGGGGCGGAAAGTCGAGGAGTGGGCCTGGATTTGCGCCAGCCCGGAAGGCCCCGATGAGTCGGGACGCAGCAGGCCTGGGGGCCTGCGTGACGGTGTCGCGGAGTCCGAGAGAGTGTTCAGGCGCCGGGCGGGTGGCGCGGAGGCGTCTTCGGCGGTGTTTCGCCTCGGGAGACCGAAAGAAGTCTGAACTCCAGCCCCGTTGCGCCCGGACGCACCCAGTGACAGTGATTCGGGACGCGAATGGCGCGCGGCCAGCGCGAGGGCGCGGGTGCGGGTGCGGCGGAAGGCCGACATAATGTCCAGACGCCAGACAGGTGGCGCGGAGGCCTGTTCGACGGTGTGGCGCCTCAGGAGACCCAAGAAAGTCTGAACTCCAGCCCCCCGCTGCGCCCGGACGCACCCAATGACAATGGTCGGGACGCGAGTGGCGCGCGGCCTGCGTGACGGTGTGGGTGCCTCGGGAGATCGAGAGAATGTCCAGGTCCAGGCTCCAACGCAGGCGGCGTCGAGGCCTCGGCGCGACGGCGCGGTGCGTCGGGCCCGCCGTTACCTGGTCTCGGGAAACCAGTCGAGAACTAACACCCAGTCGGCGCCGAACCCCTCGGACGGACAGGTGAAATCCTTCGCCGGGCTGTGATCGAACATCTCTCCGGGCGTTCGGGCGCCGGTGCGCGGATTGAACCAGGATGCCTTGAAGCGCGGAGCTTTGATCTGACTTAGATTCAAGGTGAACTTGCGGCCCTGGGCGCTGTAGATGAACGCATAGCCCTCGCCGCGCGTCGCCACAATGCGATCGGCGCCATCCAAAGGGTCCACGAGCAGCGATGGATCGGGCACGCGCGAGAAGTAAGGCCGCGACTCGATAAGTGCGCGTAAGTGGCGCATTTGTGCCGCGCCGGGACGGTCGATCGCCTCATCCCAGTAGAGGAGCGGTCCATTGATTGGTCTGCGGCCGAGGGCGTACATCTGCCATACGGAATGATTTCCGTAAGTATGTCCGCAGGCGCCCGCAAACACCGACCAGTAAGCGCGCTGGCGGATGTGGGCATCGAAGGAGTAACCGTATTCGCGAGCCCGGAACGCCAGCGGGTGATCTTCATAGAGGGGCTCACCGTCGATGACCGGTTTTACCGGCGTTCGCTCGTAGTCCTTCGTGATCCGTTCCCAACTGCGGACCGCGGAGGCGAGCCCGTGGCCCGTCTGATGCATGTTGAAGTCGAGCCATGCGTCGTTGTGAAACCAAGCTGACGAAGTCTCGCCACCGCGCGGATGAAAGCTCATCAGGACGGCCGTTGGATCATCCTTTCCGGCGACGCCCATGTGGATTCCGCGGGCCAGGGCGCGCCAGGTCTCTTCGTAGCCGGTAGCGGTGCGGTCGCCGCCGAGAATCCAAATGATCCCTTTCTTCCCGAAACGCCGGCCGAGGAATTCGCCATAAGTTGCCGCGTTGGCGGGAGTGAGTAGACTCTCGTCGGTTTTGCCATTGTGATTGACCCAACGTCCCCAAGTAGGTAGAAAGGCGATGTATAGGCCGCGTTTGTTGGCTTGATCGACGATGTATTCCAAGTGATCCCAATAATCATAGGCGGCGGCATTGCGGGGATCGTTGCCGGGTGTAATTGCGGGCTTGGTGGGGTCCTTTCCTTCGAGCGGCAGGTCTCCGTAGGGATTGGGATCGGTAACTCCGTCGAGTTCGGCCAGCGCGACCGCCTGAATTGCGTTATAGCCCTGCGACGCGCGCTTGTCGAGATACTGTATGGCCTGCTCGCGATTGAGGCGATGGAATAACTCCCATGCGGTATCCGCTAGATAAAAGAAAGGCTTGCCGTCGGCGGTGGAGAGAAAGCGGCCATCGGAGGTAACTTTGAGCGGGGCCAGCGGCTGCCCGTGCAGGATCACCGCTGAAATCAGGAGAAGCAGAACAGCGTGAGACATAGGCCGTAGTCATCATAGCGCCCCGCGGTGCGCTTCGAAAGGCTGCCACGCGCGCCGGCCGTGATGGGGATAAGATATAGGGCATGTTTCGAATCCTCGGGATGCTGGTGCTGGCCTGGCCGGCATGCGCGCAAAGCAATGACGAGTTCTTTGAGAAGCGCATCCGTCCCGTGCTCGCGGAGAAGTGCTATGCGTGTCACAGCGCGAAGTCGAAGATGCCGATGGGCGGATTGCGGCTCGACACTGCGGCCGCGATGCGCAAGGGCGGCGACAGCGGGCCGGCGGTGGTGCCCGGCGACCCCGCGAAGAGCCTGCTGTTGAAGGCGATTCGCTATGGCGATCTGCAGCTCAAGATGCCGCCTTCGGGCAAGCTTGCTCCTGAAGTGATCGCCGATTTCGAAAAGTGGATCGTCTCGGGTGCGGCGGATCCGCGGATGGACGAACCGGCCGCCGTGGTTTCGAAAAAGGGGATCGATTGGGATCAGGCGGGGCAATTCTGGTCGTTTCGTCCAGTTACTTCTGCTGCGCCGCCTACAGTGAAGAATACGGCATGGCCAAGGGGCGCCGTGGACCGCTTCTTACTCGCGAGGCTGGAGCAAAAGGGTCTGAAGCCGGCGCCGCCCGCCGATCGCCGGTCCTGGATCCGCCGAGTGACTTACGATCTGACGGGATTGCCGCCCACACCAGCCGAGATTGCGGAGTATCTTGGGGATGCATCCCCGGATGCCGATCGTAAGTTGGTGGAACGGCTCCTGGCGTCGCCGCACTACGGTGAGCGCTGGGCCCGGCACTGGCTGGATCTGGTGCGTTTTGCCGAGACCAACGGGCATGAGTTCGACAACGACAAACTCGATGCCTGGCGGTACCGCGACTATGTGATTCGCGCCTTCAACTCCGACCTGCCGTACAACCAATTTGTGCGGGAACAGATTGCAGGGGATCTGATGCCGAACAAACGCCTCTCGCCCGACGGGAAGCATTGGGAATCTCCGCTGGGGACGGGGATTTTCTGGCTGTGGGAGGTGCTGAACAGTTCCACGGACTCCGTCAAGTCGCGCGCGGATATCGTGGATAACCAGATCGATGTCTTGGGAAAGGCGTTTCTGGGACTTACTGTCGCCTGTGCGCGATGTCACGATCATAAGTTCGATCCGATTCCGACGGCGGATTACTACTCGCTGGCGGGGATCATGCACTCGACGGACATGCGCGAGAGTGTGATCGATTCGCCCTCGCATGCCGCCAGGATTTCCGAGGCGCATCAACGGATTGCCGGGATCAATCGCGAGATCCGCCGTCTTTCCAACACGCAGCCCGCGCGGAATGCGCCTGCTTTGAAGTTGCGCGATGGCGATATCGTCTTCGAGGATTTCGAGGATCTCGGATATGAGGGCTGGATCGCTTCGGGCCAGGCTTTCGGCAACACGCCGGCGCATGAGATCGCCCCGAATCAGCCGTTGAATAACTATCGCGGCGAGGGGATCGCGAATTCTTTTGGCGCGGGGACGGATCGCCTGGTGGGTTCACTGACTTCCCGGAAGTTTCGCATGCCGAAGTTATGGGTCCACGTGAGATACTCCGGTTCGCCGGGCAACAAACAAAGCAAGGAACGTGGCGATATCCGGCTGACGGTGGTGGCCGATGATCATAAGAGCGAGCACTTTGTTCCATCCGGAAAGGCGGGCTTCGAATGGAAGTCGATTCGCATGACCAAGGAGATCGGCCGCGTTTGCTTTATTGAAATTGTTGACCGCAGCCGGGACGCGCACATCGCGGTGGATAAGATCATTTTTTCCGACGATAAGGAGCCGCCGGTCCTGGTAGGCGATGGGCAGACGCCGCAGCTCGCGCCGCTTTCCGATGGCGTCCGGCAGCAGATTGCGACGCTGGAAAGACAGCGCGGCGAGGCCGAGAATGAGCTACCGGAATCAGCATTTGGGATGCTGAGCCGCGATGAGTCGCCGCGGAACGTGCGCCTGCACATTCGCGGCAGTCACACCAATCTTGGCGATGAGATGCCGCGACAGTTCCTGCGCCTGGTGGCGGGAGAAAAGCAGACACCTGTTGCGCATGGCAGCGGGCGGCGCGAACTGGCGGAATGGATGGCGAGCGAACGGAATCCGTTGACGGCCCGGGTGATGGCGAACCGTATCTGGAAACATCATTTCGGCGCCGGATTGGTGAGGTCCGCCGATAACTTCGGAAAGATGGGCGAGGCGCCGGCGCATGGTGAGTTACTCGATTACGTTGCGGCGGAGTTTGTGCGAGGCGGCTGGTCGGTGAAGGAACTGCACCGGATGATCGTACTATCGGCTGCTTACCGCATGTCGAGCACGGCGGACGAGGCGGCGATGCGTGTGGATCCGCGCAATGAGTTACTGCATCATGTGCCGGTGCGCAGGCTGGAGGCCGAGGCGATTCGCGATACGGTGCTCGCGCTTGCCGGCAGGCTGGACCGTTCGATGTATGGTCCGGGTGTTCCTCCGCACATTAGTAAGTATCAGGACGGGCGGGGGAAGCCCGCTTCGGGGCCGCTGGATGGGGAGGGCCGCAGGAGCATCTATATTCAGGTGCGCCGTAACTTCATCCCGCCTTTGTTTCTGGCATTCGACTATCCTTTGCCCGTTTCCACCATCGGGAACCGGGGTGCGTCGGCGGTACCGTCGCAGGCGCTGATGATGATGAACAACGAGTTGATCCGCAAGCTTGCGGAGCAATGGTCGGCGCGGGCGGCGAAATCCGCGCCTGAGGCGGACAAGCGTCTCGATCTGCTATTCGAAGAGGCCTTCGGGCGTCCGCCGGAGGAATGGGAGCGCAAGGAAGTGCTTGGGTTTGTCGCCGGACGTGCCGAGGCATGGTCCGATTTGTGCCACGTATTACTCAATTCCGCGGAGTTGATCTATGTCCGTTAGTCGCCATGTTCGCCGTCCCGTAAGTCGCCGCGAGTTGCTGTGCCGAGCCGCCAATGGCTTTGGCGGTCTCGCGCTCCTGGACCTGATGGCGCGCGAGGCCGACGGTGCGACGCGGAAACCGCACTTCGACGCGAAGGCAAAGGCCGTGATCTTCCTGTTCATGGACGGCGGGCCATCGCAGATGGATACGTTCGATCCGAAGCCGCGCCTCAACAAAGAGAACGGGCAGAAGATCCCCTTTGCGACGCCGGCCACGGTGTTCAATATCAGCGATAAGATCTATGGTTCGCCCTTCGAGTTTAAGCGCCATGGGCAGTCGGGCGCGGAAGTAAGTTCGCTGTTTCCTCATGTCGCCACCTGCGTGGACGATCTGGCGATCATACGGTCCATGGTCGCGGACCATTCCGAGCATACGGCCGGGAATTACTTCATGCATTCCGGATCCGGATTTCAGGGCCGGCCGAGCATGGGCGCCTGGGTGAATTACGGTCTTGGGAGCGAAAGCGCGAATCTGCCGGGATTTGTGGTACTGGAGAGCGGCCTGATTCCTCCGGGCGGGATGGATTGCTTCGGGAGTGGATTCCTACCCGCCACCTATCAGGGGACGCTGTTCCGCCAGGGAGAGCACCCGGTGGCCGATCTGGCGCGGTGGGAGGCGACGGCGGGCGAGCAGAAGAGTAAGCTGGATCTGCTGGCGAAGCTGAACCAGGGGGTTCTGAAGCGGTTCGGTCAGGTAAGTGAGATCGATGCGTCCATCAAGAACTACGAACTGGCATTTCGCATGCAGTCCGCAGTGCCGGAGTTACTCGATTTCTCGAAGGAAACGGAGGCGACGAAGAAACTCTACGGTCTGGATGAGGAGATCACGTCCGAGTTTGGGCGCGAGTGCCTGATTGCCCGGCGGCTGGTGGAGCGCGGCGTGCGGTTCATTGAGTTGTTGACGCCTTTCCGCCGTGGTCTTGACCGCTGGGATCAGCACAGTGCTCTGGAGAAGGGGCACCGGATCAACGCGCAGTCTGTCGACAAACCGATCGCCGGATTGTTGAAGGATCTGAAGGCGCGTGGAATGCTGGATTCGACGCTTGTCATCTGGGGCGGGGAATTCGGACGTACGCCATGCGCCCAATTTCCCGATGGAAACTACGTGTCCGTGATTGGCCGCGATCATAACCCCTTCGGCTTCACCATGTGGATGGCGGGTGGCGGCGTGAAGGGCGGTATTGTCCACGGCGCCACCGACGATTATGGGTACTTCGCGGTGGAGAATAAGGTGCATGTGCATGACTTACACGCGACGATGCTGCACCTGCTGGGTCTGGATCACACGCGGCTGACTTACCGTTATGGCGGCCGCGACATGCGCCTGACCGATGTGCACGGAAATCTGGTGAAAGCGATTCTTGCGTGAGAGGGGCCCGGGTGCGCCGGGCCCTCATGCCGGCTATCGTCCGAAGTAACCGCTGATCTCGACGATGAGATGCGTCTGAGCGAACGCGTAGAGATTGATTGCTCCGTTTGGTCCTGCCGGAACAATGGCGGAGTTTGTGACAATCTGCCCTTCGAAGGCGTTGAGAACCGAGGCATTGGGCTGGTTCTGCCCCGCGGGATAGGCGGTCACGAATGGCATTGGCGAGCCGTTGGGCAGGGCCGTGACATTCAGTGCGTAGCCGCGAGCAGAGGACGGAATCCCTGTGCAGCCCGCCGCTGACGGGATGGCGAGGGTACGGGTGGAGCGTTCGCCGTAAATTCCGCCACTTACAGTTGAGTCACTGGCGCGGCATTGTGTTACCGGGAAATAATACTGCCCGTTGACTCCGTCATCCGGTGCGAAATAGCCGTTGATGTCGATGAGGAAGTCGGTCTGGTTGAAGGCGAAGACATCCAGGCTGCCGTCGGCGCTGGCGGGCAGAATCACGCTATTGGCGAGCACGCGGCCCGCCGGTGAGTTGATACTCGAGACGTTGGGTTGGGCCGCGCCCGCGGGCCACGCCGTGAGGAATTGCAAGGGTCCTTGCGGTACCGCCGTGATGGTCATCGAGTAGGCGACCGCATTTGCCGGCACCGGGCACGAGGAGGCGGGGAAGCGGAAGCGGCGTGTCTGGCGGCTCGCGAGCGACGGCGCGCCGAATGGGCCCGGTTCCCGGTAGAGGGAGCGTGTTTCGATGACACGGCACGGAGTAAGTGGGTAGTAGACGAGATTGGAGATCGCCGGGTTATCGGTGAAGTAACCCGCAACGTCGATGAGCAGGTCGGTGTTATCCGACACATAGAGGCTGATTGCGCCACCGGCGCCAGCTTTGACGATCGCCGAATTGGCGACGATGTTTCCGTCGGGGGAACGGATAGTCCAGACGTTGGGCCGCGGCTCGCCCGCCGGCCATAGAGTGGCGAA
>JAEUQE010000469.1 GCA_016789785.1 Bryobacterales bacterium | reverse complement strand
CATATTCAATTACCGTCAGAGGCAGCGTGGGATCGGTGGCCGTGTTGAGCACATCAACAAACGGAACCTTCGCCAGAACGGCATGGAACAACTCAGGCCAGATGTTGATCACTGCGCCCATGAGAAGCCCGCCGGCACTGCCACCCATGATCGCGAGGCGGTCCGAAGAGGTGTAGCCTTCCGCGATAAGATGCTCGGCGCAGGCGATGAAGTCCTCAAACGTGTTGAGCTTCTGCTTGAGCTTGCCGGCGTCATGCCAGGTCTTGCCGAGATCGCCACCACCGCGAATATGGGCGATGGCGAACACGAAGCCGCGGTCCACAAGGCTCAGCCGTTCGCTTGAAAACGTAGGGTCGATCGAAATTCCGTACGAGCCATAACCATAGAGCAACATCGGATGGCTGCCATCGCGCGCAGTCCCTTTGCGGTAAAGCAGCGAGATTGGTACACGCACGCCGTCTTCCGCCTCGGCGTGAATACGAATCGTTTCGTAGTTCGCTGGATCGTAGCCGCCGAGCACGGGAGTCTGCTTGCGCAGCACGCGCTCCCCGGTATCCATGTTGTAGTCGAAGATCGAGGCAGGTGTCACCAACGACGTGTACTGGAACCGCAGCACATTGGTGCGGAACTCCGGGTTGCCTGTGGGTGCGATGGTGTAGACGCTTTCGGGCATGGTGACGCGGTGACGGCCGGCGTCCTTGAGGTTGTACACCTCGAAGCGGCGGATACCATCCTCGCGTTCAAGGACTACCAGGTGATTCTCGAAGGCCTCCACGGACTCGACCATCACAGCGGCGCGATGAGCGATCCACTCCTGCAAGCGGCTCGGATCGGGATCGGAGACGGGAGTAGTGACCACGCGGAAATTGCGTCCCGTGTCGGCGATACGAATGTAGAAGAGTTCGCCGTGATGCGTGACGTCGTACTCCACGTCGTGCCGCCGCTCCGCGACGATCCGCATACTTACCGCCGTGCCGCTCGCTTCCATATAGCGGACTTCGCTGGTTGCCGCGCTATCGAGGTTGACGAGGAGAAAGGCCTCACTGCGCGACTTCGATAAGGTCAGATGAAAGCGCTCATCCGCTTCCTGATGGAGCAGCACGTCGCTTGCGGCGTCCGCGCCCAGACGGCGGCGCCAACACTGATAGGGGCGCTTGGCGGCATCCAGCGTGACATACAGCAGTGACTGCGCATCATTCGTCCATTCGAGCCCGTAGTAGGTATTGTCGATGCGATCCGGCAGCAGTTCACCACTGGCGAGATCCTTCACGTAGATGGTGTAGGTCTCATCGCCCGATGTCTCAAGTCCATAGGCAAGCAATCTGTGATCCGGACTCACGGCGAAGTTGCCCAGACGCACGTACTGCTCGGTCTTCGCGATCTCGTTCAAGTCGAGCAGCACTTCTTCCCCGGCATCCAAGGAGCCCCGCTTGCGGCAGTGGATGGGATACTGCTTGCCTTCCTCGGTTCGCGAATAGTAGAAGTAGTCACCTTTGCGCACGGGCACGGAGAGGTCGGTTTGCTGGATGCGTCCGAGGATTTCCTGATAGAGCTGTTCGCGCAAGTCTGCCAGGGGTTCCAGCACCGCGTCCGCGTATGCGTTCTCGGCTTCCAGGTAGCGAATGGTCTCCGGATTCTGGCGATCCCGCAACCAGAAGTAGTTGTCCACGCGGGTGTGGCCATGCTGCGTAATCGCCTTGGGAACCTTGGGTGCCACCGGCGGATCAGGAAGGGGATGCGGCAAGGAACCTACTCCATCTCTTCCTTGCCGACGTAGAGTTCGCCGATGACGTTCTGGAAATTCTCCATCACTTTGCCGCGGCGGACTTTCATGGTGGCGGTGAGTTCCCCATTCTCAATGGAGAACTCGCGTTCCAGGATGCGGAACTTGCGGATCTGCTCAAAGGAGGCGAGCTGTTTGTTGGCCTTCTGCACGGCGCGTTTCACTTCGGCCTGAACGGCCTGCGCGGTGACGAGTTCGTGCATCGGGCGGCCCTTGTGGGATTCCATGCCTTTCAAGGATTCCGCCGCGGCCACGTTGATGGTGAACAGGGCCGACACATAGGGCCGCTTATCCCCGATGAGAATCATCTGATTGAGGATCGGCTCCATCTTCAGCAGGCTCTCGATGCGCGACGGATAGACCTTCTTGCCGTTTGAAGAAACGATCATCTCCTTCTTGCGGCCCGTGATGTAGAAGAACCCTTCGGAGTCCATTTCGCCGAGGTCGCCGGTGTGGAGCCATCCATCGCGCAGCACTTGCGACGTTGTTTCGGGATCCTTGTAGTAGCCCGAAAAGATGGTGGGCCCTCCGATGCAGAGTTCGCCATCTCCGGTGAACTTGTGCAGGACGCCGGGCAGCATCTTGCCGATGGAGCCGGGCTTGGGATTCGAGAGGGGATTCAAAGTGGTGATGCCGCCCTCGGTGAGGCCATATCCTTCGATCAACGGCATGCCGATGGCTTCGTAGAATTGCGCCAGATCCTTGCCCAGAGGGGCCGCGCCGGACACCGGCAGCCGCATGCGGCCACCGAATCGCGCGCGCAGTTTCGTAAAGACGACCTTATCCGCAAGCCCGAGCGTTGTGGTCATCCAACCGGGCACGGACTTCCCTTCTCTGCGCAACCTGGCTCCACGCAAACCCAAGCCGAGCGCGCCCCAGAAGACACGCTGCATGGCGGGTCCGCGTTTCTTGATCTCGGTGCAGACACTCGAGTAGATGCGCTCCCAAACACGCGGAGGAGCAAGAAAGAAAGTGGGGCGGATCGACTGCATCTCGTGAGGCAGCCGCGAAAGCCCTTCGGAGAACCACGCCGGCACGCCACATCGAATGCCCAACAACTGGATACCGATGCGCTGCGCGATGTGGGCGCATGGAAGGAATGCAAGGATGACATCATGCGGGCCAAGGTCCACCACCTTGGGCCCCATGTCGACGTTGTCGACCAAGGCGCAATGCCGCACCAGTCCCATTTTCGGCTCACCAGTTGCGCCGGAGGTGAGATAGAGAATCGCATAATCCTCAGGCTTCACCTGGCTGTGGAACTTCTCGAAGTATTTGGAGTCGTCCGCCATCGCGCCGCGGCCAAGCGCGCGCAGTTCATCCAGCGTCATTGCGCCATCGCTCTCGCCGGTGAGCAGGATCCACTGCACGGGAAGTTCGGACGCGCCGGCACTCATGAGCGCTTTGAAGGTCTTCGGAGTGTCGACGAAGACGAGCGAGGCGTCGCAGGACTTCAACGTCTTCACATGCTCCGCGGGCGGGTAGCTCGTATAGAGAGCCGCCGATGTCGCCCCGGACGCCATCACACCGAAGTCGGCGAAGTAGAACTCCGCACGGGTCTCCGAATCGAGAGCGACGATGTCGCC
>JAEUQE010000468.1 GCA_016789785.1 Bryobacterales bacterium | reverse complement strand
GCGGCATTCAAAGCAGATGCCCATGCCGCAGAGTGGCGCGCGGGGCTCACCTGTGACGGACCGGCGAAAACGGGCAGCTCCGCTGATGGCAATTGCCGCGGCCACCGTAACTCCTTCCGCCACTTCCACGCGCTGACCATCGACACGGATCGCAATCATGCGAATCGCTCCACGGCATAAGGCGCGGGATCGATTGCGGGAGCGCGACCGGCAATGAGATCACGAAGGATCATCGCCGATCCCAAGGAGGTCGTGATTCCGATGCCTTCGTGTCCTGTGGCGATGTACGCGTTCGGACGATCGGGGAGTCTGCCAATGATCGGAAGTTTGTCCGGGGTAGCGGCACGAAATCCCGCCCACGTTCGCAGCACGGAGAGATGTGCGATCGCCGGCATGTACTCGATGGCGCGCTGAAGCATGCGGGTCAACATATGCGCATTGATGCCTGTGTCGGTTACGCCAAACTGCCGCGACGAACCGATCAGGATCTGGCCGGTCTTGCGGGGCTGCGCATTGAACGCCACGGATTCGGTCGCACTTCCATGAGCGCTCTTGAGGTACCCCAATTCGATGACGGCATGGCGCACGAATCCCGGATAACGGTCGGTGATCACGAGATGGCCTTTTCGTGGCTTGATCTCGAGACCACTGACAAGGTGCGTCGCCCAGCTTCCGGATGCACATACGATCTTCGCCGCATCGACGTGCGTGCCATCCTCCAGCCGCACACCGTAGTCCATGATCTGCGCAACGCGTTTGCCCCGGAGAAGCATGGCGCCTCGCGCTAAAGCACGCTCGACAAACCACAGCGCGGCGCGTGGCGAGTAGATCAGCGCGTCATCGCGAATGAGCAGACCGCCCGCCATGCCCGGGCGAAGATTGGGTTCCGCGCCGGCGAGTTGCTTTGCGTCCAGCGTTTCCACGCGGACACCTCGGGACGAATAGTAGGCGTGCTTCTGATGAACGGCGGCCATCTCTTCACCGTCCGCCGCGGCCCAGAGCGTGCCGCAAGGATCGTACTCCACTTCGGCGGGCATCTCACTTGCGAGTTCGTTCCAGAGGCCGCGCGAATAGCGAGTGAGTGCGAACTCCGCTTCGTTATCATCGAGCACCAGCAGATGGCCCATTCCGGCGGCAGTTGCGCCTCCGCCAACCATCGCTGGTTCGATGATCGTCACGCGCAGCCCATCCCGCGAGAGCGCATCGGCGCATGCGGCTCCCACTATCCCGGCGCCGATGATGACAACGTCGGCAGTCAACGGCGAATCCCCTTTGCGAACGGATCGCGCGGGTCGACAATGAGCACTGCCTCCGCGCTGATGTAAGCGGATCCGCGGATGGCCGGCCGCACCTGATCGCCCTCCCAACGATAGCGGCCTTCGAAGATGCTGCCGGTGATGCTTTCCTGGCGCCACACCGCTTGTTCGGCGAGCTTTCCGTCGGCGGCGAGACAGGCGAGCTTCGCACTTGTGCCGGTGCCGCACGGGGACCGGTCATACGCTTTGCCGGGACAGAGCACGAAATTGCGGCTCTGGGCTTCGCTTGTGGAAGGAGGACCGAAGAGTTCAATGTGGTCGATCTCGGCGCCATCAGCACCGGTGATTCCGCCGCGAGTCAGCGCCTCACGAATTCGCCACGTGCACTCCGTCAGTTCCTCAACATTTTCGATCGAAATTGTTTGACCGTGGCTGCTCACCAGGAAGAACCAATTGCCGCCCCACGCAATGTCGCCACGGATCACGCCCAGACCTTCGACGTCGACAGGCACATCCTTGGCGAGGCGGTAACTCGGCACGTTCTCCACGGAGACCTCACCGTCATCGTGAAGCGTCGCGTGCACCACGCCGACTGGTGTTTCGATCGCGTGTTTACCCATTCCAATGCGGCCCATGTGTGCGAGCGTGACCACCAGGCCGATGGCGCCGTGTCCACACATCCCCAGATATCCCACGTTGTTGAAAAAGATCACGCCCGCGGCATTCGCGCGATCGGCGGGCTCGCAGAGCAGCGCGCCGACCAGCACATCGGAACCACGGGGCTCATTGACCACAGTCGAACGGAAGTCATCGTGATGCTCGCGGAACCTGGCGAGGCGCTCCCGCATGGTTCCGCCTCCAAGATCCGGGGCTCCGTCAATCACGACGCGCGTGGGCTCCCCGCCGGTATGCGAATCGATCACCTTGATCCGCTGCATGGGCGTCACTTCGCGTATTTCGAAAGATCGATCCGTGTAGCGAGAGCCCGCCGGATCACGCCCAGCACTTCCTCGCGCTCAGCGCCATCAATCACCAACCGCGGCGCGCGCGTAATCTCGGAGCCCAACCCAACCTCCGCCATGCAGAGCTTGATGTACTGAACGAGCTTGATCTTCGTATCGAGATGAAGCAGCGGCGTGTACCAGCGGTAGAGTTCACGCGCCTCTTCCCAACGGCCCGCTTTCGCGAGTTCCCACAACACGCGGTTCTCATCCGGAAACGCATTCGCAAGCCCCGACACCCAGCCAATCGCGCCGAGCATCACACTCTCCAGCACCAGATCATCCACGCCGCTGAAGAGCAGGAAGCGGTCCGCATGCTCATTGACCAGATCCGTAATGCGGCGCGGATTGTCGGATGATTCCTTGATCGCAACGATGGTGGGCTCGCCTGCGAGTTCGTGAAACATCTCCGGCGTGATGTCCACGAAGTACGAGGGCGGATTGTTGTAGATCATCACCGGCAGGCCGCTGGCACGCGCCACCGCGCGGAAATGAGCCAGCGCTTCGCGGTGATCCGCCTTGTACACCATAGCGGGGAGCACCATCAGACCGTCAATGCCGATCTTCTCGCAGTCGCGCGCAAAGCGGCAGGCGGTGCGCGTGGTGAACTCGGCCACGCCGCTCAACACAGGAATGCGCCCGTTCACAACGGCCTTGAGCTCGCGAAGCACGGTGAGCTTCTCGTCATATTCGTGAGCTGTGTTTTCGCCAACACTGCCCAGCAGAATCACGCCGTGGATGCCCGAGGCGATCATACTCTCCAGGTGCTTCGCGGTCGCATCGAGATCCAGCGATTCATCGGCGCGGAACTGCGTGGTCAGCGCCGGAAACACGCCACTCCAAGTCACACTCATTCACTCACCTCTCCATAAAATTTCCACTGTGAGCGGAACTCGCGCTGCAACCGCTGCCCCGTGAGACTGGCGCGTACCATCTCCACTGGGAGCGAGTTGAGCTGCATTGCCGCATCGTGAAATACGCGCTCCGTCATGCGTCCGCGTGACGTGAGTTCCTTGTGCAGAGCATAGAACTGCAATGCGCCGAGCATGTACGCCGATTGATAGAGCGGCGGATAGTCGCCTTCAAACGAACGGCGCACTTCGGCGGCGGCGTT
>JAEUQE010000467.1 GCA_016789785.1 Bryobacterales bacterium | reverse complement strand
AACGCCGCCGCCGAAGTGCGCCGTTCGTTTGAAGGCGACTATCCGCCGCTCTATCAATCGGCGTACATGCTCGGCGCGTTGCAGTTCTATGCTCTGCACAAGGAACTCACGGCACGCGGACGCATGACGGAGCGCGTATTTCACGATGCGGTAATGCAGCTCAACTCGCTTCCTGCGGAGATGGTACGAGCCAGTCTCACGGGGCAGCGGTTGCAGCGCGAGTTCCGCTCGCATTGGAAATTTTATGGAGAGGTGAGTGAATGAGTGTGACTTGGAGTGGCGTGTTTCCGGCGCTGACCACGCAGTTTCGCGCCGATGAATCGCTGGATCTGGATGCGACCGCGAAGCACCTGGAGAGTATGATCGCCTCGGGCATCCACGGAGTGATTCTGCTGGGAAGCGTTGGCGAGAACACGGCTCACGAATCCGATGAGAAGCTCACCGTGCTTCGAGAGCTCAAGGCCGTTGTGAGCGGACGCGTTCCGGTGTTGAGTGGTGTGGCCGAGTTCACCACCCGCACTGCCTGCCGCTTCGCGCGCGACTGCGAAGAGATCGGCATCGACGGACTAATGGTGCTTCCCGCAATGGTCTACAAAGCGGATCGCCGCGAAGCGCTTGCTCATTTCCGTGCAGTGGCGCGCGCCAGCGGCTTGCCGGTGATGATCTACAACAATCCGCCATCGTACTTCGTGGACATCACGCCGGAGATGTTTCACGAACTCGCCGGCGAGCCCACCATCGTTGCGATTAAGGAATCATCGGACAATCCGCGCCGCATTACGGATCTTGTCAATGAGCATGGGGACCGCTTCCTGCTCTTCAGCGGCGTGGATGATCTGGTGCTGGAGAGTGTGATGCTCGGAGCCACTGGCTGGGTGTCGGGACTGGCGAATGCGTTTCCGGATGAGAACCGCGTGTTGTGGGAACTCGCGAAAGCGGGCCGTTGGGAAGAAGCCCGTGAACTCTACCGCTGGTACACTCCGCTGCTGCATCTCGATACGAAGATCAAGCTCGTTCAGTACATCAAGCTCTGCATGGCGGAGGTTGGGTTGGGCTCCGAGATCACGCGCGCGCCGCGATTGGTGATTGACGGCGCTGAGCGAGAGGAAGTTCTCGGAGTGATTCGCAAGGCGCTCGCCACGCGGATTGATCTTTCCAAATACGCAAGACAGTGAGGCGCGTATGCAGCGCATCAAGGTGATCGATTCGCATACTGGTGGGGAGCCCACGCGCGTTGTGATTGACGGAGCTCCGGACCTGGGAAGCGGAACCATGAGGGAGCGCCTCGCCAGGTTCCGCGAGCATCACGATGGCTTCCGTTCGACTGTGGTCAATGAGCCCCGTGGTTCCGATGTGCTGGTCGGCGCACTGCTCTGCGAGCCCGCAGATCCTGCGAATGCAGCGGGTGTGATCTTCTTCAACAACGTGGGATATCTGGGGATGTGTGGACACGGCGCCATCGGCCTGGTGGTCACGCTCGCACACATGGGCCGCATTGGAACGGGCACACACGCGATCGAAACACCCGTCGGCGTCGTGCACGCGACGCTTCACGATAACGGTGAGGTATCAGTGGAGAACGTGCCAAGTTACCGCCTCGCCAAGGATGTGCCTGTCGACGTCGAAGGTCTGGGCGTGATCCGCGGCGACATTGCCTGGGGTGGCAATTGGTTCTTCCTGGTGAGCAGCCACGGTCAAACAATTTCGATGGAAAATGTTGAGGAGCTCACAGAGTGCACCTGGCGCATTCGTGAGGCGCTGACTCGCGGCGGAATCACCGGTGCTGATGGCGCCGAGATTGACCACATTGAACTCTTTGGTCCTCCTTCCAACAGCGAAGCCCAGAGCCGCAACTTTGTGCTCTGCCCCGGCAAGGCGTATGACCGGTCCCCGTGCGGCACTGGCACCAGTGCGAAACTCGCCTGCCTCGCCGCCGACGGAAAACTCGCCGAGCACGCGGTGTGGCGCCAGGAAAGCATCACCGGCAGCATCTTCGAAGGCCGCTATCGTTGGGAGGGCGATCAGGTGCGGCCGGCCATCCGCGGCTCCGCGTACATCAGCGCGGAAGCAGTGCTCATTGTCGACCCGCGCGATCCGTTCGCAAAGGGGATTCGCCGTTGACTGCCGACGTTGTCATCATCGGCGCCGGGATTGTAGGTGCTGCGTGCGCAGATGCGCTCTCGCGAGACGGGCTACGTGTGACGATTATCGAACCCGCGATGGTTGGCGGAGGCGCAACCGCCGCCGGAATGGGCCATCTGCTGGTGCTCGATGACAACGAAGCGGAGTTCGCACTCACTCGCTACTCGCGCGGCCTCTGGAACGAACTCGCGAGTGAGATGCCCGCCGAAGTGGAGTACGATCCTTGCGGCACGCTCTGGGCTGCGGCGGACGGTGAAGAGATGGCCGCCGTTCATCAGAAGCACGCCTACTATTCGTCCCGGGATGTCCGCGTGGAGACGCTGGACGCAAAGCAACTCGCCGAGGCCGAACCGAATCTTCGCCCGGGCATGGCGGGCGGCCTGCTCGTCCGCGATGACGCGCTGATCTACTCGCCACGCGCGGCACTGTGGTTCATCGAGCGCGCGCTGCAACGGTGCGCGACGCTGCTGCGGGGCAAGCAGGTTGCGCAGATCATGGACTACGGTGTGCGGTTGGAGGATGGCACGCACGTCGATGCGCCGAAGATCGTATGTGCATCCGGAAGCTGGGCCACGCAGCTTGTCAGTGGTCTCGAGATCAAGCCGCGAAAAGGCCATCTCGTGATCACCGACCGGTATCCGGGATTCGTGCGCCATGCCCTCATCGAATTGGGATACCTCAAGAGCGCTCATGGAAGCGCGACCGAATCCGTTGCGTTCAATGCGCAGCCCCGCAAGACGGGTCAGGTCCTGATCGGTTCGTCGCGGCAGTTCGGCGTAACCGATACGGGCATCAATTCGCATATGTTGACCCGCATGCTTCAGCGCGCCATCGAGTACATGCCGGCGATCGCAAATCTCTCCGTGCTGCGAACGTGGGCGGGATTTCGGGCCGCCACACCCGACAAGCTTCCGATCATCGGCAAAGTGCCCGATCGCACGAACGTCTATCTTGCTACCGGACACGAAGGCATCGGAATCACGACCTCGTTGGGATCGGCGATGATCCTTCGTGATCTGATTGCGGGCCGCAATCCCGCGATCGATCCCGCACCTTATGCCGTGGAGCGATTCGCATGATTGCGATCCGTGTCGATGGCCGGCGCGTGGAAGTGGCGGAAGGAGTCACGGTGGCTGCGGCAATCGCCATCAGCGGAACTGCCCGTTTTCGCCGGTCCGTCACAGGTGAGCCCCGCGCGCCACTCTGCGGCATGGGCATCTGCTTTGAATGCCGC
>JAEUQE010000466.1 GCA_016789785.1 Bryobacterales bacterium | reverse complement strand
CTCAAGCAGAAGGATCCAATGACCGGCAAGCCCTTCGTCGATATCGTGCTCGACACCGCCGGCCAGAAGGGCACCGGCAAGTGGACCTCGGTCAGCGCGCTTGATCTCGGCACCCCCGCGCCCACTGTCGCCGAGGCCGTCTTCGCTCGCTACTTGAGTTCCGTCAAGGCCGAGCGCGTGGCCGCTTCGAAAGTCCTCACAGGGCCGCAAGCGCAGTTCTCCGGCGACAAGAAGCAGTTCGTTCAAGCCATCCACGACGCGCTCTATTGCTCGAAGATCTGTGCCTACGCGCAGGGCTTTCAATTGATGGAGGCCGCGCAGCATGAGTATAAGTGGAAGCTGCCCTTCGGTGAGATCGCGAAGATCTTCCGAGGCGGCTGCATCATTCGCGCGCGCTTCCTGCAAAAGATCACCGAGGCCTATCAGCGTGATGCCGAATTGAAGAACCTGCTGCTCGATCCTTACTTCAAAGCGGCCATCGACGGCGCTCAAGCGAACTGGCGCAACGTGGTGGCCGCGGCCGCTCAGTACGGCGTTGCCGCACCCACTTTCTATTCGGCGCTCGCCTACTACGATGGCTATCGCTCCGAGCGTCTGCCTGCCAATCTGCTCCAAGGGCAGCGCGATTACTTCGGCGCCCATACTTACGAGCGCACCGACCATCCGCGCGGCAAATTCTTTCATATCGACTGGCCCGAACCCGGCCGGCCGCAACTCGAAATCTAGTAAGTTCGAGGTAACTTCCCGTGCACCGGATTCCGCTGCTCTTGTTGGCCACAATGCTCGCCTGGTGCGAGACCGCTGACCGCAAAGCAGCGGAGTTCACGCTCATCATGGGCGGCCGCGTTCGCCTCGCAGGTGATACGCGCCGCCTCACCGATCTCTCGCAACTCCCCACCGGCGATCTCCGCATCGAAGTCCTCGATTGGGTCGGCATGAACGTCGATCCGCCCGATCTCGAACGCCTCACCGGCTTGCGCCACTTGAAGGAGCTTCATCTTCCCGGACCCTTGTGGAATCGCAACGCCGATGGAGGCCGCGATGGCAGCCGCGACTTGAAATACCTCGCGCCGGTGACCTCGCTCGAAGTACTTACTTTCAGCTTTCACTTCCTCGATCGCATTCGCTTCAAGGACTCCGGACTCGCCGAGATCGCACCCTTGCGCGGCCTTCGCGAGTTAGTGGTGCGCCAGTCCGATGTGACGGGCTCAGCGCTCGCAGCCTTCACCAATCTGGAGGCGCTCGATGTGACGCTCACTCCCTTCGATGACGCCGGCATGCAGCAACTCGCGGCGATGCCGAAGCTGAAGCGACTCCGTATCGGCGACACGAAGATCACCGGCGCCGGCCTTGCCGTTCTCGCGAAGCTCGATCAACTTGAAGAACTCGATGTGCATGGAACCTCCATCAGCGATGAGAGCCTGCATCATGTCTCCGCATTGAAACGCCTGAAGAAGCTCAACCTCATGGGCACCCAAGTCAGTGATGCGGGCATGCCGCAACTCAAGGATCTCTCGGCGCTCGAAGAGTTGAATCTCTACCGCACGCGCGTCAGCAATGCGGGACTCGAACAACTCCGCAGCCTTCAAGCCCTACAGGAAGCCGACGTGCGATACACGCGCGCCGGACGTGCTGGTGCCGATCGATGGCGCGCCGCTGTGCCGGGTCTGCGTGTGCTCTACACCGAACAAGCGGCGAGGCCCGCCATCGCGCTTCGTGCCGGTGCTTCCATGAAGCGCCTCTCTCTCGAAGGCGCCGAGATCAGCGATGCCGACATGGCGCGCGTCGCGTCGATGCACGCGCTCGAAGAGATCAACCTCACGGGCACCGCGGTGGGTGATGCCGGCCTCGCGCATCTCGCAAAGCTCACCAACCTGCGCCGCGTGATTCTCGCCAACACCTATGTCGAAGGTGATGGCCTGCGTCATCTTCGCGCCGTCGAAGATCTCGACCTGCGAGGCACGCCTGTCGCCAACGCCGCCATTGAGATCCTCGCCACACTGCCGCGCTTGCGCAAGCTCTCACTCGCATCCACGGACATCTCCGATGGCGCTCCGCTTGCCAAGCTCACCACCGTGACTTCGCTGGACCTCGGCAGCACCGACCTCACGGATGAAGGTCTGCGCGCTCTCGCTTCCATGACGCAACTCGAGTCGCTTGTGCTGCGCGATGCACGCTTCACGGATAAAGGCGTCGAGCACCTCGCCGCATTGAAGAACCTCCGGCATCTCGACTTGAATCGTACACGCATCTCGAACGCATCCGCTGCGGTGTTGGCGAAGCTCGTCAACCTTCGCAGCCTGAGCCTCGACTATGCCGAGTGGTACGACGCCGCGCTCGATCCCTTGCAGACGCTGACCGAGTTGGAGTCACTGAGTCTCGACAGCACGCACATCACCGATGCCGCCGTGCCGAAGCTTGCATTGATGCGCAATCTGAAGTCGCTGAATATCTATCACACGCTGATCACGGCCAAGGGCCACACGGAGTTGAAAGCCGCCCTGCCCGCATGCAAGATCATCTTCGAAGCCGAATCGAGCCTACCCAACCGGAGGCGCAGTTGAAGTCGACACTTACTCTCTTCCTACTGCCCTGTTTGTTGGTTGCCGCCGACGAGCGCGAACTCGATCTCACTTCCACCTGGACCACTGATGCCGACCTTGCGCGAGTCGGCCGCATGCACACTCTCGAACGCCTCGACCTCTCGCACACGAAGATCACGGACGCCGGGTTGCAGCATCTGAAAGGTCTTCGCAATCTCCGCGAGTTGAGCCTCTACTACGCCGAGTACATCAGCGAAGACGGGCTTGCGGTCTTGAAGCACTTCCCTGCCCTTGAGCGGCTGAACCTGCGTGGCGCGCGTGTCACCAGCAAAGTGTTCGAGCACATTGCGCACTTGAAGAACCTTCGTGACCTCGACGTCGCCTTCACCGAAATCACGGACGAAGGGTTCGATCAACTCGCGGGACTTGAGAAACTCGAGCGCCTGGCAATCGGCGGCAACCGGCTGACCGGTGAGTGTCTGCAAACGCTGCTGCAACTGCCCGCCCTGCGCGACCTGGATGTCGGCGGCACACAGCGCGTCGATAGCGGCCTGTGGGGCCTCGCGTTGACCGATCAGAACCTCGTCCGCCTCGGCCGGCTGACCCAACTCCGGCGTCTGAGCATCGCCGCCGCCACCATCTCGGATCGCGGCGTCGACCGCCCTGGACACCCCGAGGCCGAACGCTTATCTCTCGACGACCTCTCGCCACTGCGCACATTGGTGAACCTCGAATTTCTCGACCTGTCGCGCCAGCCCGTGTCCGAGGCCGCCTTGAAGTCGATCGAAGGCATGCCCAAACTTCGCGAGATTCGCCGCGCCGGCATCGTCCGCGC
>JAEUQE010000465.1 GCA_016789785.1 Bryobacterales bacterium | reverse complement strand
TTCAGGTCGAGCGGTGTCCTCAGCACATAGGTTCCGATGGGCCAGAACTGTTGATGAAAGTCGATGTACATCATCGGCGGGACTCTCGCCGATCGCGCGTTCATCGGCACATCGCCAACCACACCCACCACTTCGTAGAAGCGTGTCGGGTAGGGCGTGAACTTGATGCCGATGCGCTTGCCGATCGGCTCTTCGTCACCAAAGTAGACCCGCGCGGCCGATTCATTGATCACGGTGAAGCTTGTATTCGGCCTCGAATCGGATTCCGAAAGATAGCGGCCCTTGCGCAACGGAACGCCCGCGGCGGCCAGATAGCCGTGGCTGATGGAACGTGCATTGAGTTCGGGCTTGGTGGCGAGTTCCGCTTCGTTGCGGCCAGCGATGTCGGGCTTGCCGCTCGCCGCGCCGCCGCCGTTGGGCAGACGGTCGGTATACTCGGCGGCATCCACTCCGGGGATCGCGCGCAGACCTTCGAGCACGCTGCCGATCGTGCGATTGACGCGCTCATCGCCGGCGTTCCACCCGACCGGCGATTGGAACGCAATCAGTTTGGAAGCGCGAATTCCGATAGGACGGCTCTGCATGTTGGCGAAGCTGCGCATCAACAGGCCCGCGCCAATCAGCAGCGTCAACGAGATCGCGACCTGTGCCACCACGAGCGTGCGCTGCAACCAGTGGCGGCGCCCGGCGACGCGGCTGCCGCTGCGGAAGGCCTCCTGCAAGTCAGGGCGCGCGTTTTGCAAGACTGGCGCGAAGCTGCACACCACCGCGGTGACCACAGCGAGCAGGGCCGCGAATCCCGCCACATTCCAATTCAACTGGACCTCGGAAAGCCGCGGCGTTTGCGCCGGCACGAGTAGCTTCATTCCGTCGATGCCCCATAGGGCGACGAAGAGTCCGATGGCTCCGCCGATGATGCCGAGCAGCAGACCTTCGGCCACAAGCAATCTCGCGATGCGCCACGGCGATGCGCCCAGGGTGAGGCGCATGGCGAGTTCTGGCCGGCGTCCGGTGGCGCGTTGCAGAAGCAGGCTCGCGATGTTGAGGCATGCGCTGAAGAGGACGAAGCCAACAGCGCCCAGCAAGACGATGAGCGGGGTGCGCGCGGGAATGGCGAGCCCATCGCGATAGGAGACCACGTTTATGCTCAGGCCTTTGTCGGTGTCGGGATACTGCCGGCGAAGTTGCACCGCGACGAGGCGAAGCTTCTGTTCCGCTTGTGGCGCCGTGGCGTTGGGGCTGAGACGCGCCACCTGAGCCAAAAAACGTGCGCCGCGATTCATGTTTTGGACGGTCTCGGGGACCAGGGCATCGACGTCCTCGGTGTCGAAGGACGAGGGCAACACGCCGATCACGGTGACGCCGCGGTTGTTCAGCACGAGGGCTCGTCCGATCACATTGGCGTCGCCGCCGAAACGGCGCATCCAGAACGCATGCGAGAGCAGTGCCGCGCCGGGTTGGCCAGTGTGTTCGTGCGCCGTGAAATCGCGGCCGGCAAGGGGCTTGAGGTTGAAGGTGCGCAGCGGGTCGCCGAAGGTTCGCCAGGCCGAGACGCGCTCGCTGCCGTCGTTGTTGGTCATGGTCATCGACTCGCCGTAGTAGGCCATGACGCTCTCGATCTGGTCCTTCTGGGCGGCCCAGTCTTTCCAGCGCTGCGGACTTCCATTGGACTCCCGACCGTCGACGGTTTCTTCCAGCAGCACCAGGCGGCCCGAATCCGGATAGGGCATCGGCGAGAGCAGGATGGTGTGCACGAAGCTGAAGATGGCGCTGTTGGCGCCGATGCCGATGGCAAGCGACAGGATGGAAATTGTTGTGAAGAGCGGGCGATTGCGCAAGCTGCGCCAGGCGTGGCGAAAGTCCGAGAGCATGGGGGTTACCAATGCACACTAGATGCCGCGGCTAACGTGCTGATGCACAAAGGCGCCGCATTGGGTGCGGTGTCCGGGTTTGGGACGCGGCTGTTCGCGTGCAGAGATGCAGCACTGCCGATGGTCGCAAGGTCGCGGCGCGGGTCTGATTGGCCGTGCGGGCTCCAGCGTTGCTGCGAGTTGTTGTGGTCGCCTGACGCGAGGTGGGGCTTGCGGAGACAGACTGCTGGGGTCTCCCGCGTTGCTGTGAGTTGTTGTTGTGGTCGCCCGCGGCGACGGATGGGTGATGTCATAGGTACTTCTGAATCTGGTTCTTGAAGCGCATGTAGAGCCACGATGCGCCGATCAGGACAAGGCCGAGCACGATGAACGACACGATGCGGCCCAGCGTGTCGAGCTCGCGCAGGTCGTACAGGAACAGCTTCAGAATACAGACGAAGAAAAGCGCAAGCCCCGTCAGGCGCAGCAGACGTTCTCTGGTGGCGAAGCCGGCGCCGAGGGTCAGCACAGCCTGCGCGCCCCAACTGATGGTGAGCAGGTTGCCCGAACTCTCCTGATAAAGCAGCATCGCGAGCAGCGTGCTGCCGGCAAGTGCGAACGCGCCGCGGGCCCGGTCTTCCCATGTGCTGAGGAACTGCACCGCATGGAACGCTGCGATGACCGATGCGACCGACGCGAGCCTGACGGCGAGGTTCGGCTCACTCGCATCAAACATGAAATACGAGGCTCCGGCATAGGTCAGCAGCCCGGTAAAGAAGCTCTGGTAGCGGCACTCCCGCAGCGAGAACCGGCGGTGCAGCACGGACAGCGCAACCATGATTGCGGCCCAACAGGTCAAGGTGGGGCCGAGTGCCAATTGTCTGCGAACGAGCGCGACGGTGATCAGCACGGCGGCCCAGGAATAAGCAACGCGTGGATCGGACTCGGGAGTACGATAGCGGCCCCAGATCGCCAGCAGGATGAGCGGTGCGACCGTGAGCAATTGCGGCCACGCCGGCGTCACGCCATCTGGAATGAGGTTCTCCAGAAAGACGTGGACGAAGGCCGCGAGGAAGAGCAGGTGGGCCTGCAATCGAAGCAGCTTCGACTCTGTGCGCACGCCGCGCTCCAGCAGAATCGCACTGAGGGCAGCCCATCCGAGCGCCACGAACTCACGCGGCAACGCCGTCCAGATGGCGCAGGCGGCCAGTAGGGTTCCACCCCAGCTTGCTCCCATGCGCAAGAGTTCATCGCGCCCCTGGAGACGGAATGCGATGCCGTAGCAGAGGAGCGCGCTGAGGGTCTCAACGGTGACTACGGTGTTGCGATGTGCGGCGCCGTCGCCAATGCCGAGCAAGAGATTGACGAAGACGGCCAGGGCGCCGAGGGCCGCGGTCTGGTAGCGGAATTCCGTCAGGTTGAATCGTTGATAGAGTTCGGCGAGCACCAGCGCGATGACGAGCCAGGCCACGCCAAACCAGCGTTCGGGCGCGAGGGTCGCGGCGCCGCTGGCCAGTAGCGCGGTGGCCGCATAGGTGAGCAGCGGATCGGCTTTGGTGAGCCAGCGGTTGAG
>JAEUQE010000464.1 GCA_016789785.1 Bryobacterales bacterium | reverse complement strand
CGGGTTCGAACACATTGGCAATGGCGGTGCGATACGCGGGCAACCGCTTCAGCAGAAACGCAAGTGCCGCGGCGGCCGGGTTCGCCATCACGCACGGCGGCGTAAGATTCACGCCACCATCCACCAACGGCGCCGCGAGCTTCGCGGCCGGCTGATCTTCCAACACACCCGTCGCATCAATGACGAACGGCCCTTCTTCGGCCGAAAGAATCTCCCATGCCTTGCGAGTGCCCGCTTCCGATCCAGCCATCACGATCAAATCCGCAGTCAGCAGATTCGTGCGATCGAGCGCCGTGATCACCGCCGGCTCATCGCCTTCCTCGGTGATCTTGCCCGTCTCCTCTTCATCCGAGCCGATGAGCTGCACATTCGCTTCCACGGAGCGGCTGCGAAGCACTTCGCGGATTTCCTTGCCGAGCAGAGACTCACTGCCGACGATCCCGATGGTAGGTTGCGCCATGATTGGTAGTTCGAACTAACTTGGTTGTTGATGCGGGTGCGGCACGTCCGGTTTCTTCATCAATCTCCGAATGATGCCGCCGATCCGAATCACGATACCGCTGCCCACGTAGGTCACGGCCATCCCGAGCAGTACCGGCTGTGAATAGTTCCAGATGAGGTAGATCAGGCTGCCCAGTGTCACTACCGTCAGCGGCGACCGCGGGCGCATCAGATTCAGATCCTTGAAGCTGCGATAGCGCCACGTGCAGACCATCAGAAACGAAAGCAGCCCCATCAGCGCCAGCCACATCGCGGCCACTGGCCACCAGTTGATTGGCACGCAGTCCGCAGCGTACACCACCGCCGCTACCATGCCCGCCGATGCGGGCGTCGGAACGCCGACAAAGTACTTGCGGTCGGCACGTCCGGGATTCCGCGGAATCGGATTCGTCTGCACATTGAAGCGAGCCAGCCGTGACGCGCTGCACAACAGAAAAAGAAAACAGAGAAATACGCCCGCTCGCATCAGGTGCTGCCGGATCATCGGGTCGGCCGTGAAGTCGACAAACTGAATGCCCCACGCAAACGCGAGCACCGCCGGGGCCACACCAAACGTGATCACATCGGCCAGCGAGTCCATCTCGCGTCCGAAATCACTCTCGGTGCCAGTCAGCCGTGCGATCCGTCCGTCCAGCCCATCCAATAGCACAGCCACGCCAATGGCCTTCGCGGCGATCTCGAACTCCGGCACCGATCCCGTCAGCCCGCCCTTCACAGCCATCGATCCTTCGAACGACTTCAGGATCGACAGGAATCCGAGATAGAGATTTCCGGCCGTGAACAAAGTTGGCAGCGCATAGGCCGCACGGCGCGGACGCCGGCTCTGCTTGTCCATCAGCGGGCTGGGGAGATTGATCTTGCCCATGTCAGGAGCCTTTCCTGGCCAGAATGGAGGAGGCGGCCGAAACACGCTCTCCCTCGCGCACCGCGACTTTCCATTCGGGACCGAACCAGATATCGACACGCGAGCCAAATTTGATCAGACCCACGCGTTCGCCCCGGCTCACCGTGTCGCCGACCTTCTTCCAGCACACGATCCGGCGCGCGATCAATCCGGCGATCTGTTTGAACACCACCTTCGAGCCATCGCCTTCCACCGTGATCGTGTTCATCTCGTTTTCCGTCGAGGCTTCCTCTTTGCTGGCGACCAGGAACTTTCCCTTCTGGTACTGAACCGCCGTGATGCGGCCCTGAATCGGCGACCGGTTCACGTGCACATCAAAGACGTTCAAGAAAATGCTGATGCGCGTTCCCCCGTCTTCCGGCCGGACCACCACCACCTTGCCATCCGCCGGCGACACCGCCACCGGCCCTCCTGGCACAGTGCGTTCCGGGTCCCGGAAAAACCAAAGACAAAAGAGCGCGAGAATAAAAAGTGGAATCCCATAAAGGGGACGGCTCAGGTAGGAGACCAGCAGTCCGCCGGCTGTCAGCCCGAGAGCGTAGTAGATGCCATCCGCGACCATCGAATCGATTTGCCTTTCCTCCCATTTTCGCAGATGCGGTGCCCTGAGTCTGCTCGCGCTACTCTTCTTGCTGCAGCCTGTCCTGCTCCAGGCCCAACCAAAGACGTTTACCATCGAAGGCGAACTGAGCCCGCGCCGGTATGCCATGGCCACTATCCAAGGCGTCAAAACCGCTTACAGCGCCAACCAGCCCGTGTATTGGGATGGGAAGTTCAAGTTCAAAAAGCTGGAGCCGGGTTCCTACGTGATCGTGATCTACGTACCCCGCATCGGCGAATTCCGGCAGACCTACAGCGTCGGGCCAAGTACCGCCGACTCCAAAGGCCGCGTCAAGTTGCTGATACCCGTCATGCCTTCTCGCGCCACCCGCCTCTATCAACCCAAAGACCGCTTCACGGTCGATATCAAGAAACTCAACATCCCCGAAAAGGCGCGCAAGGAATTTGAGGAGGCTCGCAAAAAGCTCTCCAAGGGCGAGAAGGAAGAAGGACTCAAGCACCTGCGCAGGGCGGTCGAGATTTCCCCCGGATTCTCAGCGGCCTGGAACAACCTGGGTACCGTCGCCTATGGCGACAAAGACTATGAGAAAGCGGAAGAGCACTTTCGCGAGTCCTTGAAACACGACCCAACCGCCTTCGAGCCTCTGGTGAATCTCGGCGGCGTGCTGCTCAACCTGAAACGATACGAGGATGCGCTCAAGTTCAACATGGAGGCCGTTCTCATGCGGCCCAAGGATGCGCTTGCGAACTCCCAGTTGGGCATGAACTACCACTTCCTGAACGACCTCGACCGCGCCGTACAGTACCTCAGCGAAGCCCGCCGGCTCGATCCGGGGCACTACTCCAATCCGCAGTTGGCCCTGTCCGAGATTTTCCTCAAGCGCCGCCAACCCCGCGCCGCCGCCGCCGAACTCGAAAACTTTCTCAAGCATCACCCGGACTCGCCAGAGCGCGCCCAGATCCGCTCCGCGATCGACAAACTGCGCGGCGGGTCATAGACGATTCCCGCGCGCTGTTATCCTGAGGCAATGAGCAAATCCCCGAACGACGTGACCGTTCTCCTGGAACGTTGGGGAAATGGTGACAAGCAGGCCCTCGACGCCCTGACGCCGCTCGTCTATCAGGAACTGCGCCGCATCGCCCGCCGCCAGCTCCTCAGGGAGCGCCCCGACCATACGCTCGAATGCACCGCACTCGTGCACGAAGCCTACCTGCGCCTCGTGGATCAACACTCCGCCCAATGGAAAGGCCGCGCCCACTTCTTCGGGGTCGCGGCGGAATTGCTTCGCAGAATTCTCGTCGATCATGCGCGTGCCCGCAATGCCCAGAAGCGGGCCGCAGTGAAGATCCCGCTACAGGATGCGCCCGAACCTTCCGTGGATCAGGATGCCGACATCCTTGCCGTGAACGATGCCCTGGATGAACTTGCCAAGTTCGATCCGCAACAGGCTCGCATCGTCGAACTC
>JAEUQE010000463.1 GCA_016789785.1 Bryobacterales bacterium | reverse complement strand
GACGCTCAGCGGCTGGCATGAGACAAAGCATCCGCGCGTCAAGGAAGCGCCCGTGTGGAGCGTACAGAAGGGTCTGCTGCATGTGGAGAAGGGGCCGGGGCAACTGGAGACTGACGGCGCATACGATGATTTCGTTCTGCAGATGGACATCCGCGCCAACGCACCCGCGCCCGACAAGCATCCGAATAGCGGCGTGTTTCTGCGTGGCGACGCCAATGCAAGCTGGTCAGGCTATGAGTCGCAGATCCGCAATGAGTACAAGGATGGCGATCGCACCAAACCTGTGGATTTCGGTACCGGCGGCATCTATCACAATCAGCCCACGCGCAAGGTGGTGGCGAATGACAATGAGTTCTTCACGAAGACCATCGTCGCGCGAGGCCGTCACTTCTCCGTGTGGATCAATGGCTACCCGGTCACTTCCTGGGAGGATCCGCATCCGGAGGGAACGAACGTTCGTCAGAAGCAGGCAAAGCTAACCCCCGGCGTGCTGAGCCTTCAGGCTCATGATCCGACCACGAATCTCGATTTCAAGAACATCCGCATTGCGAAGCTCGCGCGATAGTTGGCGCCCGCATCACGTCGAATGCTCCTGCAAGTGGCCCCGTAGTTGAAACTCACGCGATCGAATTTGCCCGGCGGCGAAATTGAGCTGAGGCCGCCCGCTGTCGTTGCCCGCCGGGAACCTCGCTGTGCCGAGCGGTGTCAATAGCAGAATGTCGCTGGACGCCCCCCTGCTTGTCAGTGGAGTTTGGAAATCCTTTCGCGCAATCGACGCTGTTCGCGGTCTCAGTCTCGTGGTTCCGGACCGAAGCGTCTACGGCTTTCTTGGCCCAAATGGCGCTGGCAAATCCACGACCATCCGCATGATCCTCGGGCTTCTTCGGCCTGACAAGGGAACCATCCGGCTATTCGGCCAGCTTTCCCGTCCTGGTGAAATGGGGGCTCTGCGCCAGATCGGCTCTCTGGTGGAAGCGCCGTCCCTTTACCCGCACCTGACCGGACGCGAGAATCTTGAGATCCATCGCCTGCTGCTCGACGCCCCAAAGAGTTCCATTGACGAAGCTCTGGACACGGTGGACCTCCGCTCCGCCGCCGAACAGATTGTGCGGACCTATTCATCAGGCATGAAGCAGCGGTTGGGGCTTGCGCAGGCATTGCTTGGAAAGCCGAGGCTGCTTCTGTTGGACGAGCCCACGAACGCGCTCGATCCCGCCGGAATCCACGAGATTCGCAATCTGATCAAAGAGCTTCCTACCCGCAGTCACACGACCGTGTTTCTGTCCAGCCACTTGCTTGCCGAAGTCGAGCAGACTGCGACGCACCTGGCAATCATCGCGGAAGGCGTCCTGAAATTCGAAGGCACACTGGCAGAACTGCGGTCACGAACGGAACCCTCAATCATCGTCGAGGTTGACGCGCCGGACGTTGCCGTGGCGCTACTTCTGCGGGCTGGGGTCGAGGTGTTGCGTAACGGCGCCCGGCTGCGATTGACGCGGCCATGCATGGCAGCGGCCGAAGTCAACCGGATGCTGGTGAATGCCGGAGTGGATGTCTCGTTGCTCGGCACAGAACATCCGGCTCTGGAGGACACGTTTCTGGATCTCACCGGCGGTAGCCGCGCGAAGAAAACAAATGGAGGGTCTTATGTTTTGGCGCGTCCTTCGGACTGAGGCACTCAAGCTCAAACGCACGGTCGCCCTTCGAATTGCTGTCCTCACACCGCTGGTAGTGGTGCTGCTCATGTTGTTCCTTGTGTCGCAGATGCCCCTGACCACCCTTCGAAGACGCGGCATGGAAAACGAGTGGGTCGCCTTGGCCCGCTTCAGTTTTTTCTTCTGGGGACTCCTGATGCTGCCCCTCTACATCACACTGGAAGCCTCGTTGATTGCGGGTATCGATCACGCCGGCGGTCAATGGAAGGGGTTGCTGGCTCGACCGGTTCCCCGCCATGCTTTCTACTTGGCCAAACTCGCCGCGATCGTGGTCCTGACGTTGCTCAGCACGGCAATTCTCGTGACAGGTGTGATCGTGAGCGGCTTGGTCCTTCCTCATCTGCAACAGACCGAGTCTTTCGGCGCGCCGGTCCCTGCGCTGCCGATCATCAAGCAAGGATTTCAAATGACGGCGCTCGGCTTGCTGGCGCTTGCGATTCAAAATTGGGTCAGCCTCAGGTGGCATTCCTTCGCAGTCTCAACCGGTGTGGGAGTTGTAGCGATGGTGCTCGGGTATGGGATGGCTGCCGCCAGTCAGCCCAATGGTGGATGGACGCAGTGGTTCCCGTGGTCACTCCCCATGTTGGCCGTGGCTTCTTGGCCGGTGCCCGTTCCCACCGTCATCGTCTTCACCAGTCTTGCGGCGATCGTAGTGACCATTGCCGGATGCGTGGAGTTCTCGGCCAGGGAAGTGAATTAGCTCCGTGGCGGACACACATCTCGCCGCCCGATCGCCCATCAGAACGAATACCCCACCGAAAGATACAACAACCGCGAGTGCGCACCCGGCGTCGTGTTCTTCACAAACGTCCCCGGAAAGAACTGACCCACTCCCCCGCCGATCGCCATCCCCCACACCTGATAGTTCGTGTAGAGATCGATCTCCTGCCCCACCCACCGACCCGCCGTCCCATTGATCGACCGCACAACCGGGCGGCCTTGGATGTTATACAGCGCATCCCGACGGTCCGCAAGCCACGTTGCGTTATACATCAACACCCAATTCCATCCCTTCCGCGCCGTGAGCGTAGTGACCGACCGGATGTTGTGCACATTGCGCCACCCGATCAAATCGACATGGCCCAGCTTGTCATGCGCCGCCGGATACAGTTGATCAAATGTCCCGCTCCGTCCCGTCGTCGGATCCGTCCCCGATGCGTACTTGTATTCATTCGCGAAGTCGACGGGCATGTCGCGAATGGTCGTCTTGTAGCCGATCAATCCCACTCCACCAAACGCGCGATGTGGCAGCTGGCCCACCTTCCCGTTCTGCCCAACCAGTTCGGTGGAGAATCGAAAGCTGCGCGGCAGCGGCACTGCCCAGCGCGTTCCGAAGACGTTGATCGCCAGCGTGCCAGTACCCGCGAATCCGCCAGGACGGTTCTGATCGTGCCGCAACACATAGACATCCAGCAGGCTCTTATGAGGCATCTCGCGAAACGTGTTGTAGGTCCCCCAAATGCGATCGCCCAAAACAGGACGGTTGAACTCTGTTCCGCGCGGCACCACAGGCGACAGCGACAGGAACTCGATCTTCATCCGCTTGCTCACCCAATACAAACGCGCCGTATCCCAGGTGCGCGCCGTGTAAGCCCACTGCGGCGAGCCGATCAATCGCGTGTCGCCATAGTTGATCATCTGCCGGCCAAGCGTGAAGCCAAGCCCCTGCTGCTTCTCTGAGAACAAGTCAATGTAGGCTTCCTGCAGATCAAGCGGATCTTTGACATTCGATGGCGGCGGAA
>JAEUQE010000462.1 GCA_016789785.1 Bryobacterales bacterium | reverse complement strand
TATTACTGCGGCACTTCAGGAAAGGGTGATTCGGTGGACTTCACCGCCGATGACGCCTACGAACTGTTGAACCGGGCGGACCGAATGGACGAGTTGATTCGCCAGCACTGGCAGGTGATGGGCGAGATCGACCGTGAGCATCGCGTGAAGTTGGTTGTTGACGAATGGGGTGCATGGCACCGCGACGGCACGGCCGTGGCTCCGCATCACTTATTCGGCAGCGTTCAAACCATGCGCGACGCGTTGATCGCGGGACTTACGCTCGACACCTTCCACCGGCACGCGGGCAAAGTCGTGATGGCGAATGTCGCCCAGTTGGTCAACTGCATCCAAACGCTGTTCCTCGCCCACGAGGACAAGTTCTGCGTCACACCCACATATCACGTGTTCGCGATGTACAAAGCGCACCAGAACGCACAGGCCGTGAGGGCTGAATTCTCTGCGCCGAAGCTCAGCTACCGCTACGAAGGCAATGCCCGTCAGATGGCACGGCTGGCGGGATCCGCATCCGTTCAGGGCGACCGGATCGTGGTTACGGCTGTTAATCTCAGCCTCACGGAAGCGCTTCCGGCGCGGATCCATCTGCATGGGGTAACCTCGGCCCGGGAAGCACGTGCCACCGTACTGGCGGCGCCAGATATTCACGCCCACAACAAGTTTGCCAACCCGGACGCTGTAAAGCCGCGCACGGAAAGCGCCCAGGCATCTGGGCGTGAAATCCGCATCACATTACCGCCAATGTCCGTGGTGAAGATAGAAACACTCGCAGGATAAGAGAAAGGTGGAAGTCATGAACAGAGAGAGAGTTCTGGCAATAACCACACTGTTACTCATCTCGGTGGGTCTCAACGCCCCCACCAATGGATTCGCCCAAGAAGCCAGGGGCTCAATTCTGGGCCGTGTGGTGGATCCGACCGGCGCCACGGTTGTTGGGGCGACCGTTACCGTGACGAGTGAAGCAATGGGCACGAAACAGGTTTTCAAAACCAACGAGGCCGGCACTTACATAGCCACTTACTTGATCCCCGGCCTGTACACCCTGGAAGCCGAAAGCCCTGGCTTCAAGAAGCACAAGCGCACCGGGATCGAGGTCCGTGTCAACGATCGCGTCGAGCTTCCCATCACACTGGAACTCGGCGGCACCGAACAAAGCGTCACAATCGTCGGTGAAACGCCACTGCTCAACACAGCCAGCGCATCCATGGGGCAAGTGATCGACTCGCGCCGCGTCCAGGAGTTGCCTGTGCCGCACGGCAATCCGATGTTCCTCATCAGCCTCGCCTCGGGCGTCGCGTTCAACCGGGATGCCCGCCTGGACCGTCCGTTCGAACCCACACACATCGTCGGCTACTCGATGGACGGCACGCGAGCCAATCGCAGTGATGTAACACTTGATGGCTCGGTCGCAACCGCCACCGCCAACAACGGCGAAGTGATCGCGTCATATGTGCCTCCCGCCGACATCGTGCAGGAGTTCAAGGTGCAGACCGCCACCTTCGACGCAAGCTTTGGCCAAACCGAAGGCGGCGTCACGAACATCTCCATTAAGTCCGGCACCAACCAGTTCCGTGGCACTGCTTACTACAACAAGATGGTTCCGGCGCTCTTCGCGAATGACTACTTTGGCAATCTGAATGGCGTTCCGCGCGCTGACTTCACTTACAATCGCTGGGGTGGCAGTTTCAATGGACCCGTGAGGATTCCGAAACTCTACGATGGCCGCAACCGGACCTTCTTCCTCTACGGCTATGAAGGCATCAAGGAGAACCGCCCGCGAAACAACGGCACTCCCACGGTACCTACGGCTCGCATGAAATCAGGCGACTTCTCGGAGTTACTCGCGGTGAGCGGGCAGTATCAGATCTACAACCCGCTGACTGCCCGCGAGGTCGTCCAGGGTGGCAACCGGATCATCGAACGGGACCCGTTCCCAGGCAACATCCTGCCCGCCAGCCTGATCAATCCGGTGGCACGTAATATCCTCGGATTCTATCCCGACCCCAGGCAGCCAGGAATCCAGAATAACTTTCAGCGCCCGGAGTTGACCGAACAAGCCAACTACGGCTCGCATACAATCCGCGCTGACCAGGTAGTGAACGACTCCAACCGTCTGTTTGTGCGTGTGAACTGGTACGACCGCGACAGCACTTACAACGACTACTTTGACAATGCCGCGACCGGCAACCTCTTCCAGTTTGTGTCGCGCGGGGCCACGATCGACGATGTTCATACCCTGACCCCGACCACCGTGCTCAACTTCCGTTACGGCTACAACCGATTCATCCGCGGCGACAGCGGCGCTTACAAATCAATCGGCTTCGATCTGGCAAGCCTCGGCTTGCCGTCGTACATGACGTCACTCACGAGCGATGATGTCCGCAAGTTCCCGCGCATCGATCTGGCGGGCTACCAGGGAACCGCCGGCGGCGGCGAATGGCGCCCCAACGACACACACAACATCAACGCGACGGTGTCGAAATCCCAAGGCTCGCACTTCCTCAAGATGGGCACCGAGTTCCGCGCCTATCGAGAGAACCGTCGCGAATTCGGAAACAACGTAACTGGACAGTTCAACTTCGACACCACCTGGACGCGCGGCCCGAATAACACGTCGCAGGGGGCGCCGAATAACCTTGGCCAGTCCGTGGCGGCCCTGCTGCTTGGTCTGCCGACGAGCGGTGGGATCTGGCGTCCGGCCTCCTATGCCGAGCAGTCGACGGCCTGGGGCTTCTTCCTCCAAGATGACTGGAAGGTCAACCAGAAACTGACCCTCAATCTCGGCGTGCGGTGGGAGTTCGAAACGCCACTGGAGGAGCGCTTCGACCGGTCCGTGCGCGGCTTCGATCCGAGCGCGCCGATCGCCTTCGCTGCTCAGGCGCAGGCGGCCTATGCGGCCAACCCGGTGGCCCAGCGCCCCGCCTCCGACTTCCTCGTTCGAGGCGGCCTCACCTTCGCTGGTGTGAATGGCTTGCCCAGCGGCTTGTACTCCACCCCGAAGTTCAACATCATGCCCCGCTTTGGCGTTGCGTATCAACTTACTCCACAAACCGTGTTGCGAGCCGGGTACGGCATCTTCTATGGGTTCCTCGGACAGCGCCGGAGCGACGTCCTGCAAACTGGCTTCAGCCGCCAAACGGACTTCCAGTTCACGACCAACAACTATCTGTCACCGTCGGCAACGTTGTCCAATCCGCTACCCAGCGGCCAGTTGTTCCCGATCTTTGGAGCATCACTTGGCGCAGAGACAAACATTGACGCCGGTAACACTTTCTTCAACGACGTCCCGAAAATGCCTTACATGCAGCGCTGGCAATTGGGCATCCAGCGGCAATTGCCGGCGAGCGTCCTCGCCGAACTCAGCTATGTCGGTAACCGTGGCACCCGACTGGAAATCACCCGCGATCTGAACGCGATTTCGAACGATTTTCTCAGCCGCGATCTGCTTCCCACCGCGGCCATGAC
>JAEUQE010000461.1 GCA_016789785.1 Bryobacterales bacterium | reverse complement strand
CTCATAAAGATCACTCCGTAAGAAAGATGAAACGTACTTCGTTTATGCTTTGCTCATGATACTTTGTTTACCGGCGCTGCTTGCGGGCACGAAGGCTGAGCGCGGTGCGAGTGCGCATCGTGGGCGGGTGCGCCGGATTCTCATAGCAGGGCTCCTCTTCATGATGAACCTTTCGGCAGCCGAACGGATACTGGTCCACGGGCACCGCGGAGCGCGCGCGGTCCGGCCGGAGAACACGCTTCCCGCTTTCGAGTATGCGATTTCGGCGGGCGTGGATGTGTTGGAACTCGATCTGGCCGTGACGCGGGATCACGTGCTGGTGGTGTCGCATGACCCGCACATGAACCCGAAGTACTGCACGGGGCCGGGAGGCGCGAAGACGACGATCCGCGAGATGACGTTCGCGGAACTGCAGCGGTGGGATTGTGGATCGAAGGTGAATCCCGATTATCCGAAGCAGAAGGCGGTTCCGGGGACTCGTGTGCCGTCGCTCGATGAGGTGTTGGCGCTTGCACCACGCGGGAAGTTTGAATTCAACATCGAGACGAAGATCTTCAAGGACAAGCCGGAACTGACTCCCTCGCCTGAGGAATTCGCGAAGTTGGTGGCCGATGCCCTGCGGAAGCACAAGGTGGTGGCGCGGACGATGGTTCAATCGTTCGACTTCCGCACCTTGCACGCGATGAAGCGGATTCTGCCGGAGGTGAGGCTGTCGGCGCTTTACGCGGGCGTTCCGAAGGACTTTGTGGCGATTGCGCGCGAGGCGGGCGCGGGGATCGTGTCGCCGCACTACAGCCTGGTCACGCCGGAGCGGGTGAGGGCAGCGCATGAAGCGGGATTGGTTGTCGTGCCCTGGACCGCGAATGCTCCAGCGGACTGGGACCGGCTGATCTCCGCCCGAGTGGACGCGATCATCACGGATGATCCGGCGGCTCTCATCGCCCACTTGAAGCGTCGCTGAGCGCGGCACTCGGGACGCGCATTCGCTTGGGTAGTCCCGAGCCCCTATTCAGATGCATAGCCATCAGCCTGCAGCACCACGGCGGGGCGAAATGCCCGCTCAGGGAATCTGCACTTGATCAGGACGGGAGCGATGTGTCATCGAAACGAGATCGTACTTATGAAAACGGCGTACTGGCTGTCCGCTGACCGCATGGGTGCTGATCGCTCCCATAATCTCGGATGGGGGTGCTGAGGGAAACCCCTGACGGCAGAGCCATTCCCGCCTTTTTTCGCCGCAATCGCGCGGGGTGGTTTCGATTCGGTTGAGAAAAATCGCCTCGAAACGGCACGAATATGAGGCAGGAGTATTTTTCGTGGGAATCTCAATCGGGTATTCTGGCAGGCTCGACGATCCAACTCGTCTGGACGAACTGATTGCGTACGCCAAGGAGCGCGCCAAAGGGTGGGGCTGGGAATGTCAGGACTACTGCCAGCCCTTCTCGGGAATGTTTTTTTCCGGCGGCTACTTCGACGTGGGGAAGGGCATGCGTGTGCGCAAGGGGGATCCCGCCCCAACGCTGATCGAAGACGAAGTACGTGGCGTGTTGTTGCTCCCGCCACGGGCCGATGCACTGTGCCTGATCTTCAATCGTGAAGGAAGGCTGGCGAACTATCATGAGGTGCCGCCAGGGCGGATTCTGTCACCTGCGCCAATTCCAGGGGAGAAGTACTTCATGGAATTCGGCCTCTGGACGACGCTCACGGGTGAGGTGCTTGTCCATATTCGCCTGGCCACGCTGTTGCGTGAACTGCAGTCTTTGTTCATGCACAGTCTCGAGGTGAGCGACAACACAGGCTACTGGGAGACGGGCGATCTGGAGGCCATGGCGACCGAGCACATGATGCTGGGCGCGTGGATGGACGCCTTGAGCAGCCCGGACATGCAACGGCTGGTGGCGCAGCACTCTGGCGATCCCTTGGAGCCGGATGCGACGATCACCCCACTGCGAGTATCGCAGGTGCAGGAGATGCCGCGAGAGCCGAAGAGTTCGCCGGGCAAGGCCCGGGCCGCGGTCAATTGAGAATAGCCGTCAGCGTTCAGCTTTCGGCTTTCAGCTTCCGAATCAACGCGCCGAGCATGCGTTTTCACTCCGGTCACTGGCATGCTGTGTTTCGCCGGCGGGCAAGCCACAGCAGCGCGCAACCCATAACAAGAAGCGTCGTGGAGCCGGGTTCCGGTACGTTCGAAGTGTCTTCTGTGCGGATGGTCAGTGACCATGCGGCGAGAGATCCGCCGTCACCGCTCAGATCGTCCTGAGTGAACAGCCGCCAGGTCCCGGAGGCAGCGAGTTCCTGAAACACATCCAAGCTGTCGCCATAAGGACCCGGCGGGGCGGGCGAAGAGAAGACGTCCAAGGAGCCGAAGTTCGTGGGAAGGAAGGTTCCCGATGTAACGCCATTCCCGTCGGGCAGGGAGAGCAGCGCGGTTGACGAGAACACGAGCGAGACATTGAGCAAGTCCAGGTTGCCGCCCGTGTCGCTCACCAATATGACGCTTGCGCCGGTGGGACCTACCAACAGTATGTCGGGGTCGTCTGGGAACGTGTGCGTCAGTCCCGTGAACTCGACGGTGATGGAATGGATGGGGCCTGACTGGACCACGTTAATCGACGACGGAGCCGCTGGCCCCATGGTGGGAATCGCAACCGGCTCGCTTGTTCACTTGCTCAGAAAAAATGATCTGGCAACGTGATCGCCCCAATGCTATTGCCTAAGCTGGATGGTGAGGCGAGGATTCACGGCTCCATAGCCGCTGTGCGACGAGCCAGAGCAGGCCCGGGATGAACATGATCAGGCCGGCGCGGAAGGCGACTGCATCCGGCGACAGGCCGCGATCGATGAAGACGCCGGAGAGTGAACTCGATGCCGACATCGACAACGTCATGAAGGCGAACTCGGTCGAGAACACGCGGCCACGGAAGCGATCGTCGGTGTTGAGTTGCAGCAGGTTGGTGGAGAACACCCAGATGGTGGATCCGCCGGCATGGGCGAGGATCACGCTGAGGCATGCGGCCAACATGTGATCGGAGAGCCCGAGCGAAACGTAGCCAACCGACGAGATCAGGAAGCCCAATGCGATGCCCCAGCGCATGCGGACCTGGTTTGCGCCTGCGATATAGGTGCCGAGCACGGGCCCGGCCAGCGCGCCGATGCCTCGCGAGCCCATCAGGAGGCTCATGCCGACCATGCCCGCCGATTGTGCGCTTGCGCCCCACAGATGCACCGGATACTTGCGCTCGCCGAGAATGGTAAGCAGAACCCAATTCGCGCCGAGGAATCCAAGCCCGCACTTCGCAAGCACCATGACCATGAGCTTGCTGTCTCCGGTGATGTACTTCCAGCCGTCGATCATCATGGTCGAGTCGCCAAGGTGTTTCCATTCAAACGGCGGGTGATGCGCGATGTGCGGCTCTTCGAACCTGGTGCGCGAGATGAGAAGCGCGGAGGCGATGAACGTCA
>JAEUQE010000460.1 GCA_016789785.1 Bryobacterales bacterium | reverse complement strand
CACTGGAAAACTCGTGTGGGAGTTCAAGCTGCAGACTCCACCATGGTCCGGAGTGCTCTCCACGGCGGGCGGGCTCGTGTTTTCGGGCACCAACGAAGGCAATATCTTCGCGCTGGACGCCAGGACCGGCAAGCCTCTTTGGGATTTCCAGGCGGGTGGACCCGTCGCCTCCAATCCCATCTCGTTCCACATCGACGGCCGCCAGCACATCGCCATGGCCGCGGACCGTGTGCTGTATGTCTTTGGGCAGTAAGTCCAGTTACTCGATAGCCTCGGCAAGAAATACCCAGTCCTGTGTGTCTGGCGGGCGGAACTCCCGGCGGCCGGACACCGTGACATCTTCCGCCGCGGAGTACTCGCCTGTGCGGGGATCGAACCGGCGAATCCGGTACCGGCCAGGCCGCGCGGCAAGTTCCAATGTCACGGGTTCCACTGTCCCGCGCACATACACAACATAAGTCTGCCCGGAGTCCGCAAGAGCCCAGTAAGTGCTTGCTGGCGGCTGCAGGTCACGGCCCGGCCCCACGACATCGTCCCCGCGCGATGCCTTCGAGGTCACCAGTTCATCGGCGGGCGTTAACTTCCACCAGGAGAGCGGTTCAAAGAACTTGCGGATCAACCCGCATTGCGTTTCCCAGGCGCGATTCTTCTGTGCGCCGAGGTCAAATGGTCCGGGATCGCGCCGGCCGCCAAAATAAGTGGTGCCGAATCCAGTTACGAGGTACGCGCCCGCCATCACGATATCCCAGCTTGCGTGCCGCATATCCTCGATGCTGTAGCTATTCGACTTATCGGGAGCGCCATCTCCATTCTGATCCCGCAGAAAGTAACCGTACTCGGAATTGACCACTGGTCCCGGTGCCGCACGCGAGAGCAACGCCCTACCGTGCAGGCGGTTGTAGTTCTGCTGATAGTCCGCGAACGCCATCCAACCCGTTTCGCGGAACTCCCGAACACTTCCGTGACCAGTCATCGGGTGAATCGCAATCATGCGATTATGCGGATCGGCGTTTGCCACTTCCGAGCCGATCGCCGCGAACTCCCGGAACACCTGCTCTTCGGTCACGTTTCCACGAGTGCGCACTTCGCCATGCCACTCGCCGGAGACGATGAAGTACACATCGTAGGCACTGTACCGGGCGGCGACATAACGGGCGTACCGCTTGCGCGCCTCCACGGTTGGCAGCATACGCCAGGCGAAAGGCTCCTGCTTGCGCTTGTCGCCCCAGGCAAGAGCGATACCCACGGTCACCCCGTGACGATTGGCAAACGCAATGCGATCCTCCGCCTCGCGAAAGTAGGCGGGGTTGATCTGCTCCGTGGCAATGGGTGTCCAGGGAAGCCCGTTGTTGTTCCCATCACCGCCCTCGCTCAGCAACATCGAATGGATCACGTTGAAGCCTTGCGCCGCGCGCGCTTTCAGGTAGGCTTCGGCTGCCGCACGGTTGTGCTTCTCCTCCGCAATGTCGGTCACGTAGGCCCAGGCCGTGTCGCCAAGAAACCAGAAGGGAGCGCCGTTCTGCCGTTCGAAGTGCCCCTGCCATCGGCGTGATGCGCGGAGCCCTCCCTGCCTGCCGGAGGCGCGGCACACGAAGCTGCCGGCGCGGCCATCCAGTCCTGGATCATTCGACGCGATGCGCCAGCGCCATGGCCCGATCGCATCGGGGCTGACCCTCATCTTCCATACCGCGCCGCCGTCCCAAAACAGGGGGACTCGCCAGGTCGCGCCGTCAGGCCGGGTGAGTGTCGCTTCAGCAGCAATCTGAACGTAAGGGTTCGAGTACGAGCCGGATGAGGCCAGTTCAACCTCAGACACTCCATACATCTCGACAGGGACTTGCGCAGACGCGGCGGCGCAAGCGATGGCCAGAGCCCAGGCTGCGCGGCATGGTGCTGAGTGTGGAAGGAGTCTCATATTTCTGTTACCTAATCGCTTAGGATACCACCGGATCATGTGAGCTGAGGCGGTGACTTTGGTGGGGCACCGCGGAACCGAAACCGCGATCCGATCCGCGGGTTCCAAGGCAGGCGTTCACCCGAACCACACGTGCCGATCGCTCATCGCTCGAAGTTCAATTCACCCCAATTCGCAGCCAGCTCCGTGGACTATCGATTCTCGTCCATTTGGCAGGAAAAAAGGTGTTCCATCTCCGAATATCTGATGTATACTTGCTGAGCGTCTTCGGAAGGATCGGGGCTCACTCCGGATGGCACTGAAAATCATTTCCTGGAATCTGAAAAACATTGGCCAGTCGAAACTAAGCAACAAGATCGATCCCATGCTGGCAGGCGCCGGACTGGGCAACAACGCGCTCGACTACATGATGAACGTCGTGATGGGCGACGCGATCTGGCAAAACATCAACGGCACCGCGCCGGTCGACATCTTCGTAGTCATTGAGCTGAAATCCGGCGGAACCGCCAAGGGGAATGCCGTCAGTGGAACGGCAATTCCCACGCTCAACGCCCTCAGCAACGCGATGAACAATGTCGCCAACGCGAACAACATCACGGCGCAGTACCACTACAGCTACGCCACGCCGCTCATCACAGGGCGGCACGAATGCGTTGGTGTGATCTACAACGACACCCGGCTCACCCCTACCGCGACCGGCGTCGGCCGCAACTCAGCGAACAACCAGTTCCTGCGTCCTCGAACGCCGTTCTGGGTCACATTCAGCGACTCCGTAACAAACGGAACGTTTAACCTCATCGGCATTCACGCGCCGCCGCCGAAAGGGAGCCGTAGCTCCGGTTCCTTCTACGTGGACCCGATCAATTTCTGCGTGCAGATGGCCAATGTGGACCAAATCAACGGCGCCGGGGTGGCTAACGCGTCGCTCGTCGGCGATTTCAACTGCAGTCCGACCTCCAGTTACACGAAGTATCCGCCTCCCAACTACACGGCAACCGCCGTTCAGCCATTCACGGGACTGACGAACTTCCAGGGAATCATCACGAATCAGCTCACCAGCGTCCGCAAGAAGGTCAACAATGTACTGAACCCGCCGGCCAACTACCTTGCGGATTCGTATGACAACATCATCTATCGCCCAAACAACGCAGGCATCAACGCGTCCGGCGTGCTCGACACGATCGGTAATGCGCCGGCCGCCCTCTACCAGAACAATCTCCGCCGCCTCGTGTCGAACTTCTGGAAAGTAAGCGACCATCTTCCGGTGATGGTGATCCTCAATTAGGAGACGCAGCCCATGGCCGACTGGAAATTCACCGACGATTACGGCACACAGTACCCTGCCCTGCAGTCCTCGATTCTCAGCATGCTGTCGTTCTCCGACCACACCATCTCCGGCACGGACTTCACTGGAACTCTGGATGTCGCTGCCAGTGGTGCGGCACTCGCGACGTTGGGTTCGATCCTCAACGTCACATCGATCGCAGTCAGCGGCAGCGTCACAACGCAGAACAAGACGTTTTCCGTCAGCCTTACCACTCCTGATCACGCGGTATTTGTGAGCGGCATTGGCGCCAATGTCCCATTGAT